>JAKQKW010000272.1 GCA_029560455.1 Candidatus Rifleibacteriota bacterium | reverse complement strand
AAGGCCATCGGTCGCGGCATTGGCCGCTGGATCGGCCGCAAAACTCTCAAGAAGGGCTACGAAGCTTATGCCGCCAGCGGCATTTCTGAAGCCGAAGACAAAAAAGAAGAGGCCGAACTCGAAGCGACTCTGGTAAAGATCGAAGATCCGACGCCTGCAAACGCAGGCTCTGTCAATGTTGCAGATGAAACAAAATCTACCGCCGGCAACCCTGGTTCTGCTGCCACCCCGTCGGTTATGGCGGCGCGGGCGACCTACGAAAAAGCGTATCGCGACTACACTGATGCGGTTACCTCACCAACCGCCTCTGCCGAAGAAAAGAAAGCCCGCCTGCAGCAATACCGCCAGGCCTACGAAGTCTACCAGTCAGCAGTTAACGCTGTTTCAACCGGCCAGTAATTTTTTTTTACCAGAGCTGGCTTTTAGAAGCGGTGAAGCCCACAAGCTGATTGTGGCGACGAACTGGGTAAAAAAAGTAATGAAGTAATTGCAATCAATTGTTTTTCTGGTAGAATTGAGCCAATTACAGAATATAGACAGAGCACATAAGAGATAGATCAATTTTGAGAGTGTGGTTATGCCGCGCAAGGTCATTAAAGTTGTTGTTGTTAACGCCGATGCAGAGATTTTAACCGGTATCTGCGGGGTTATTTCCCTTTGTGGTTACAGCGTTACCTGCAGCACAACCGAATGTGAACGGCTGAGTCAGTTTCTGCAGAAGAATTCTGCAGACCTGATTATAACCGACCTGCCCAGAGGGCAGAAGTCGTTTCGGGTGGCACTCGAAAACTGGGCAGAGCTTTACCCTGAGCTTCCAAAAATCATCTATGCATCCGATGCAGAAGCCGATGATCTGAAGTGGGCCCAGCTTGTTATGGGCGTGAAGTTCTGCATTCAGAAGAACGATGCGCTCGAATCATTTATCTGTTCTGTCCGCAAACATCTCGACTGCAAGATCAGGCACCTGCTGCATCAGGAATGCAGGGTAATAGAGGCTTCTGATTCCTGTGGCGATCTTAAATTTTCTTCGCTTGGCTGCCGCGAGCTCGAAATTTTTGAGCTTCTTGGAAACGGTTTTTCCCGCAAGGAAATTGCTGAAAAGCTTTCTTTGAGCCCACGAACTGTTGATTCGTACATGGCCCGCCTGAAAAGCGCCATGGGTATTTCAACCTGTCGCGAGCTGGTGCGCCATGCTGTGGCAAAAAATGGCCACGCAAAGTAGTCGACGGCACTGAGTTTTTAATTCATAATGCCAAAATTTTCAAAAAAAATAAAAATGTACGTACTTCTACGTACAAGAAAATTGAGCCTCCTGTGATAGGGTTATGCAAAATTAAAAATCTTCAGGAGGTTTTGTGTGAGACTTTGGAATCGTATTCTCGTTCTTTTACTCATTGTTTCTTCCCTCGCCGTTGTCGGTTGTTCACTTTTTGGTGACGACGACGATGACAATAATTACTCTGGCGCGCTGACTACCGGGTCGATTAAGCTGTCAGCCGAAGTTGACGGTGGTGGTACAGAATTTGCCTCGCTCCGCGCCGATATCAAGGCGGCTGTAAATGCTGCAGATCTCAAGGCCAGAATCAAGGTCGGCGCTGTAACCAGAATTTTTTCTGTCATTGCGAAAGCTGATGACAAGAAAAAGCTCGAACTTAAAGATGCCGTCGTAGACTCGGTTCCTCCTGGCAAACAGCAGGTTGCGATCGAGATTGTTCCAGCTTCGAACCCCGACAACGGTGAAGCCATTCTGAAGACCATTCAGACAGCTACGGTTGCCGCCGGTCAGACCAACGAAGATCTTGCAAAAGCACCGCCGGTCGTTAACGCGACTTCAACTGCAAGAGCTATTGCTTATGAAGCATGGGTTGAAGAAAACAAGGGCGCTGCTATCGAAGACTTCGCTCCTGATGCTGCCAAACTTGAAACCATGGCTGCGGCAATTCAGACTGCCATTACCACAGCAACTGATCTGACCAAGGTCGAGCTGACTAAAACCGATGCGGTTACAACTGCGAAAACTGAAGTTGTCACTTCGGCCCCCAAGGTTGACCTGATTGGTGATATCAAGGCTGCAGTAAAGACCTATGTCGAAAACACTATTAAAATATATGCCGGAAGCATTACCCCGACTGAACGCACTGCTCTCGGCAATGTAATCGCTGAAGATTTCATTTCTTCTGGTTTCGACAAAGCGGCTCATGTTGCAAATACCGGCAATGAAACCGGTCTGACTCTCGTGAGCCACACCCCGACCCTTACCAAAATTTCTGAAACTGAATACAAGGTCGATGTCAGCATAACCATTTCAAAAAATGGCAAGCAGGAAACCCTGAATTCAGCCGTTGACGGTCTGGTTTTTGACGGAACTTCCAAATTTTTGGCAGCAAGTCTGTGCCCGAATTTTAATGATTTCCCGGTCATGGTAAAGAAGCAGAGCGACGGCAGCTGGAAAATCACCGGCAACCGCAGCAAGCTTGGCTGGTTCGATTTCCATATCGACTTTGGTAATGTTAACGGTAGCACCGGTTCTCAGATGTGGGCCAATGTCGAAGAAGGCAAGACTTACAAGATCAAGAGCGGTTATGTTGCCGGTGACAATATTTCCATCAGTGCGCCGCTCGGCAAAGACAATTCTACAGATACCGACTGGCATTTCTGGGATGGCAGCAAGACCTCAATGTATCCGTTCAATGTTAACGGCAATCTGTGGCCCAGCAGTGTAACCCATGCCGGTACGAAATATACCATGTATATTACTTTCACTGATGATACCACCCAGACCTTCGAACTGACGGTGCCGACCCTTCCGACCGGCATTGCCGCACCGGCAACCAACGCCGTTACCGCCAGCATCGTTAACAACAAGCTGGTTGTAACTTACCCGAAAAATTCGCTCACCGGTTTCGAGTCATACGAGATCAATGTCTTTGGTAATACCAGAGCCCAGTTCCGTGTCGACAACGAAAATACCACCACTCTTGAAGTTGCCCTTTCAGGCAAAGATTCAGAAGGTAACGATTACAATATCACAATCGGTGGCGAATACTGGATCAGCGCGTATGCATTCGTCGGTAAGGGCAGTTTCGCCCAGGGCGCCGGTTCTATGGTTCGCCTGCAGGAAACCCCGGTTACTCCGCCGCCTTCTTCGCAGAGATTTTCCGGCGCTTACCGGATATTTCATGTAAATGCTTCCAATCAGAACCGCTGGGTTGGCGTTTCTGACATCAATGTTGCAAATGGCGCCGTTACTGGGACTGTTGTTTCTGACCCTGAAGAAGCTGCTGGAAGCCCTTTCAATTTCAGCGTAACTGAAACCAATGGTTCTCTTGTTGTAAGCGCAACCAATGACGGGGCAGTTTCGCCTTCTGGCAATTATGCTGTGCTTCACGACAGAAAAACTGACGACCCGATGATTACCTTCATGATGAAGAAGCCCAGCAGCGCTGCAAACACCACCCTGAATGGTACCTATATAGTTCTCGAGTATAGTGACGATGCAAACAACCTGATAGCGACGAAAGCCAAAACCCAGGCTTATAGTATTAATTTCAATGGCCAGGGCGGCTTTACAACCACCTCGATTTTCGATCCGGACAGCACTTTTGGCAATGATTTTTTAAGCGGCACCTACTCTGTCAGCCCAGACGGAAAAGTCGTATTTAACAACGATCAGGCTAATCTTGCTTACATTTCTGCAGACGGAAATGTAATTATGTCTACAGGCTTTGAAGACTCAAGTAATGGCTATTGCGCTTATTCGATCTTCATCAAGGTTGGTGGCACTTCTTTCTCGGGCACCTTCCGTGAAGCTGGAGTAAATGGCGGCAATGAAGGCACCTATCAGTCTTACTCAATGGGTGCAATCGTTACCGCAACCGGAAGTCAATATTCTCAGCAGGCCAGGATTACTGAAGACTTAAATCCTGATTCTCCAGAAACCTTTAATTACACTGTTGCCAATGGCAGAATAACTGTTGCTGGTGCAAGTGATTATGTTGGCATGATCGATCCGACCGGTGAAGTTTACGGCTTTGCCTCAAGATCAGAAGACAGCTGGCGTCACTTCTCACTCGGCGTCAAAAAATGATCTGAACGGACTTAAAACCCCGATCTGAAAAGATTTTGCCCCGGCCGCAAGGCCGGGAATTTTTTTTAGAAGGTCTCGTTAGCCAGTGTGGGCGACGTCTATGGCCCGGCGGATGAGTTCGCGGTTGCATGAGACCCCGAGCTTCTGCTTGAGGCGTTCATAGTAAGAATCGACAGTGCGCCGGCTCAGGTTGAGCTGGCGGGCGATATCTATCCGGCCAAAGCCATTCCCGATCAGGGTCAGAATTTCCATTTCCCGGTCTGACAGATCGGTAAGCGATGCGGTTAAACCACCGTTCATACTGAGGCGGTCTTCGAAACTTATAGAAAGCGACGGGCCAAGAAAACGCCGGCCGGCTCTGACGGCTGCAATTGCGTCGATGATCGTTTCGACCGGGTCAGCCTTGGTAACGTAGGCATCAACACCAAGCTTCAAAGCTGTTTCGACAAACAGCGGACCATCATGCATCGAATAGACGATCTGCCCCATCTGCGGAAAATTGCGCCTGACCTTTTCAATGGTGCTGAAGACCGTTTCGCCGTTTATTGAGAGGTCGAAAATTGTAATGTCCGGCTTTGCGACTGAAATCCCGGAATCAAGGTTTTCTACGCCGCTGCTTTCGCCGCATACATGGCAGTCGCTTTCATGCAGCATCATTTTCAGGCCGATGCGCATTACCGGGTGGTCTTCCACTATATAAATTCTGGTCGGGGCGGCGGTGTTTGTCTTTTTCATTTGTTATCCTCCCGGTTGAGCGGGGTTGTGATCTGAAGGCAGACTCCTGAACCTTTCGGGAGATTGCTGATTTTCCACGAACCGCCGATCAGGTCGGATCGGTAGGCGATCAGTTTCAAGCCAAGCCCGTTTCCGATTTCAGTTAATCTGCCCGATGTCTTTGTGAATGGTTTGCCGTTATTGGAAATTTTCAGGGCAAGATGCTTTTTTGTGGGAGTCAGGGAAAGGTTGATTTTACGGGCTGAACCGTGTCTGATTGCATTTTGAATGGCTTCCTGGGCAATTCTGAATAAATGCAGGGCCGTATCCGGGTTTTCTATTCTGAAGTCTTCGGGGCCATTGAACTGGCAGTCTATTTTATAGAGAGCCCTTGTCTGAGAAGCGAGCACCGACATTGCCATGCCGACCCCGCGTGGCTCAAGTGCCATTGGGCACAGTCCTCTAGCCAGGGTTCTGATCTGAAGAACCGTGTCGTGCAGATAATCACGCATCTGCTGTAAATCGTTTGTCTGGCTGTTGTTCTGTTTTTAAAGTCTTCGACGCATGGTTTCGAACATGCAGGTCACGCCGACAACCTGCTGACACAGGCCATCATGCAGTTCTCTGCCGATGAATCGGCGCTCGCGTTCAGAAATTTCAAGAAGCTTGATTTTCAGTTCCCGGCGTTCTTTGATGAGAGCTTTGAGGCTTTCATTGGCTTCGCCAAGTTCAGAAGTTCGCAGTCGGACTTTTTCCTCAAGATGCTCGTTGGCCTGTCTCAGTTGTTTTTCGAGGCGTTTTCGATCTTCAATTACCGCTCCGAAGCCAACCTGATAGGCATATTGTCCGTCAGCACCCGGAATGATGGTGCAGGTATCATTGAGCCAGACATAGCTGCCACTTTTCAGGCGGAAGCGGAATTCGAAGTAGACCGTGATCTTGCCGCCGGCTTTTTCTTCCATTGCTTTGGCAACAGTTGCTTTCAGTATTGCAATATCATCAGGGTGAAAGTATGAGGCAAATTCGGTATATGGGATGGCCAGAACTTCTTCGCGCGTCATTTCGAGTGCCTGGGCGAAGCCTTTACTGACGTAGTCAAATCGGTTAAGTCTGTAGTTGACCCGGTATAAGGCATGTGGCGATTCTTCAAGAACCTCCATGAACCAGCGCTCGCTCTGGGAAAGATCCGGCGGTGACTGTAACAGGTCAGAAGCATCTCTGATAAGGCCTTCGATAATTTTTGCGTCAGCTTCATCAGTATTGCCCTGGAGAACCCGGCAGGAAAACTCAAGTAACGATGGCTGATTCCCGGATATGGTTATTTTGAACAGGTGTTTGAATTGAGTCGTAAAGTAGTTTGTAACTCCGTTGAGGGAAATGTCCAGCAGGTGCTGGTCTTTGTCTGACAGACGGGAGTAAAGATCGTTGAAGTGCTGGCAGACCGGAAGGTTCAGCATATCTAAGAAGTTGCGGTCGCAGGTTATCTGTGCGGTTTTCAGGTTGAGTCTGAAAGTGCCGAATCTGTAAAAGGAAGCGACCAGATTCTCTGACGGCGGGGGTAAAAAATCGGGTTCTGATATTAACAACAGCGGTTTCCTCTCTGATTTAATTGCTCCATAGCAGATTGTAATGGCTTTCACTGGTCGATGCAAGGAAAGAGACCGGCCGAAAAACAGCGTTGCTCTTTTTCGGTGTTTATTAAGGCTTGTCAAAACATGATAAACCTGTGAAATTACTTCTATCGCAAAACAGAGGAAAGACCATGTTTTTTCTGGTTGAATACGGTGAAGAGTTGAAGCCACAAGGTGGCAGTAATAATGCAAGAATTGATTACCGCGAAATTCTGAACCAGCAGGAATATGTTCTTTTCGACCGGCTTCGCGAACTGCGAAAAACAATCTCAGAAAAGCAGGGTGTTCCGGTCTATGCGATTTTCACCAACGAACAGCTTGCCGCCATGGTTAAAACACCTCCGACAGCGTTGGGCGATTTCCATGCAATAAACGGGGTGGGCGAGGGGCGGGTAAAAAATGAGAGAAAACCGCCTGCTAGTATCTGTGAGAAAGCCGGCGTCGGATCCAAAAATAATTCGGGCAATTAGAATTGCATCACCTACCCCGGCTGAGGTAATTACTGCAGATCGGCTATCTTAAAATGCCTCAGGTATTGGGCGTCGATGCAGGCAGTCTGGTTATCTCGTCTTCGCTCAAACCGGTGATTTTTTGAATCAGGGCGGCAGGCATGCCTTCGGCTTTGAGCTTTCTGGCGATTTCGAGTTTTTCTGCGTTTCTGCCTTCGACTTTACCTTCTTCACGACCGATGGTGCGGCCTTCTTTGATTGCGGCGCTGCGCTTGATTATCTCTTCGATGCGGTCACGTTCGCGGTCTTCCATGCGCAGGCGCATCGCCGCGTCGGCGTTCAGCTTAACATGCTCTTCAAGGGCCATGGCCAGTTCCTCCTCATCAGGAAACACCGCAGTGTTCTTCAACCCCATTCTAGCATAAGCCTTCGAAAATTTCAGCAGGTGCAGCCATTTCTCGAACGGGGTCTGCAGTTCGAAGGGCTTTTTGCGCCTGTAGCGCTTCAAATCAATATAATGCAGCATCAGGGTGTCGGCCAGAACGATAGAATTATCGGCGTTGCGTAAGGCAAAGATTTCCTGAACCCTTTCAGAATCCCTGAACAGATTGAAGCCAAGCAATGAAATGCCGATTGCCGGCCGCAGTTCGGCAAAGTCCTGGCCTTTGCGCGCCTGGTCAGAATAAAGCCCCGCCAGATAAAAGACTGTGCGTTCGATAAAACCTGAATGCTGGCACACCTGCGCCTCAACTTCATACCAGCTGCCTTTTTCGTCGCGCACCTTGATGTCGACGATACTCTTTTTGCGGTCTTCAAAACGCGCCAGATTGAACGGGTTAAGGTAGTGAATCTCCTCGATCCGGTCTTTCCCCTCAAAATGCAGAACCGCATTCAGCAGACTGCGCAGAATTTTTTCACGGCCCGGCTGGTTGAATATCCATTGAAACGCGAAATCATTAAGTATCGAATAGGTTTTCAAGATTTACCTCCGCTTGAAAAATCAGAAGCAGGCAGACCCGTCTGCAAGAAATGCCTCTACCTGTAAATCAATTGAAAACCGAAAAAGGGAAAAATAAT
>JAKQKW010000253.1 GCA_029560455.1 Candidatus Rifleibacteriota bacterium | reverse complement strand
CGTCGGTGACCCATGGTCTGATCTGATCGGGCAGATAGAACGGAACATTCTCTGAAGTCAGTGCCTTCGCCGGCGTCGTAACCTTGATTGTCGGCGGAATAACCTTGTGATATACGGCCAGAGCGGCTTTTATCAGGCCGGCAGAACCGGCTGCAGCTTTGGTGTGGCCAATCTGCGATTTAACCGAGCCGAGGGCGCACCATGGGCGGCCATTGTCGGCCTGACCATAGATTTCTCTAAGCGCGTTGACTTCGACTTCGTCGCCGGCGCCGGTGCCGGTGCCGTGGGCTTCGATCAGGCTGATGTCGCGCGGCGAAATGCCGGCCTGTTCATAGGCGCGGCGCAGAGCCTTGACCTGACCTTCGGCGCTCGGTGCGTAAATGGCTTTGCCTTTACCGTCGCTCGAAGTGCCGACTGAATTCAATGTTGCATAGATGCGGTCGCCGTCGCGTTCTGCATCTGAAAGGCGCTTTAACACTACCATGCCGATGCCTTCACCAAGAATGGTGCCGTCGTTGTCGACGCTGAAGGGTCTGGCATGGCCGGTTGCCGACAGGGCAGGGGTTTTGCAGAAGCACATATACATGAAAATATCGTTGAAAGTATCGACGCCACCGGTGATGGCCATGTCAGTCTTGCCGGTCCAGAGTTCCATCGCGGCGAGGTTGACGGCACTCAGGGAGCTGCCGCAGGCTGCGTCAACTACGCAGTTGGTGCCGCCAAGATTGAGGCGGTTGGCGATGCGGCCGGCGGCCACGTTGCCCAGCAGGCCGGGGAAAGAGTTTTCCTGCCAGCCGACATAGGCTTTGCCGATGTTCTTGATGACTTCTTCAGTGATTTCTGGCGCAATACCGGCATGCTGCATAGCGCGGCGCCAGATCGGGTGTCCGAGGCGGGCGCCCAGCGGCACGACCAGTTCAAGGGTGCCGGTCAGGCCAAGAACGACGCTGACATTGTCGCGGTTGAATTCGCGGCCAGCGGTGTAACCGGCATCTACCAGCGCTCCCTGGGCGACGACCAGGCTCAGCAGCTGGGATGTGTCGATGGCGTCGAGATCCGAGGGCGCGATTCCCCATTCTCCGGGATTGAAATCAACCGGATCAAGAAAACCACCGGTCTTGGCGTAAACGTGATCGGGTTTTTTCTTGTCGGTGTCGAAGAAGTCTTTTGGGTCCCAGTGGGTGTCAGCCGGCACCTCGCGGATGGCATCAACTTTCTCTTTGATGTTGGCCCAGTAATCATCTACTGATTGAGCCTTTGGAAACATGCAGCTCATGCCAACGATCGCAAGTGGTTCGAAAGATTGTTTTGTGCGCTTCATACCGGCCTTCCTGTGCTGTAAAATCGAACTGCAGCCTGTCGCCGCCACCTCTGCCTTTGCCGCCCTGAATCGGTCAGGCTCGGCAATTTGAGGCGCTTTGCGCAGGTCTGTCGCGTGTACATAAATTTGCCAGAATGTTAACACGCCGGCGACAATTTTTGAAGCTTTATTTATCTACTTTGGGAGGCGCACCAGACCAGCCTTTTTTTCATCGCTCTCTGCCTGGCCAAAAAATTCGGCGGCGAAAGCATGGAGAAAAAAATCTGCTGACTCAGAAATCTGCGGGCTCAAAAAATTTAAATATGCGGTGAATCGGGCAGCAGAAAGCGGTCTTCGCCAAGATGGCTGTCAGGGCAGGCAAAAATGATGGTCAGGGGCGCTTCGCCAGTTCTGACCAGCTGGTGGGCAAAACCCTGCGGCACCACGAAACTGTCACCGGTTCTTACCTGAAGAGGCTGCTGCCAGGCGACCGATGTCTCTGATTCGAGCTCTTCAATCGCCTCTTTCAACACCTCTGATGACACATGCAGCGCCGCCAGGCCGGCAATTGGCAATGCGCCGGGGGCGGCAGCAAGATGGGTTGCGCTGTTGATAACCTTGCAGGCGGTGCTTATCGCTTCCGGCTCCGAAAGCCCGGCCTGATCGACTGAAATTTTGCCATGGCCGCCGTCGCAAACCCTGCTTTTTACCGCACCAAAATGCAGAATTCCTGCGCCCTCGACCACTTCATAGACTTCTTCACCGTGCCGGTGATAATGGCAGTTGACTCTGGTGGCGATTTCGGCCACATGATAGCGCCATTCCGGGGTACCGTGAAGTTTCGCATGTTTTATGCCGGCAACCTTGTCGAACTGGCTTGCATTGAGTGCCTGCCGCCATTCTGACTCGCTGATTTCGAGCAGATTGCCGATTAACTTGCTGAAGGCCGAATTGAACCTGTTGCTGATCACGATAGTCATTTTTCTTCAATCTTCCGTTTCTCTGATTATATATTTATTGAGCATCTGTGCAAGTGCTGCAATGGAAAATGGCTTGCAGAGACTGGCTGTAAAGCCATATTTCTGAGGGTTCCCCATGACCGGGTCTTCAGAATAGCCACTTATAACAAATACCGGAACATCCTGACAATGCCGGCGAATCTCGGCAACCGCATCCTTGCCGCCAAGACGGCCTGGCACTGTGAGATCAAAAAGCATGCCCGCCGGTTTCCTGTCTGCCTGAAGCTCATTGACGAAAAAGTTTACGGCATCTTTGCCATCCTCGAACAGCACCGGTGAATAGCCAAACGAGGCCAGCATCTGGCCGACAGCTTCAAGAAGAATGACTTCATCATCGAGAACGACGAATGTGCCGGTGCCGGTGTGCATTTCTTTACTTTGGGCCAGCGCCGGCTCAATAGAAAACCTCGAAGCCGGCAGATAAATATGGAAAGTTGTGCCGCTGCCTTCTTCTGATTCGACCTCGATGACACCATCATGGCGTTTTACAATTGAGTAGCATGTCGACAGCCCGAGCCCATGTCCTTTGGGTTTGGTGGTAAAGAACGGATCGAAAATCATCGAAATACATTCTTTCGGAATCCCGGTTCCCTGGTCAGAAATTGAAATCTTGAGATACTTTCCTGCCGTCAGCGAGCCATGTTTCCGCTCAAGAACAATGTTGCCGGCACTGACAGTGATCATGCCACCCTGAGGCATGGCCTGAATTGCGTTTATGACAAGATTGTCAATGACCTGACCAAGCTGGTTTCTATCAAAATCACACAGCCAGAGATCTTCGGGAATTGAAAATCTGATCGAGGCATTTGAACCGCTCAGGGCGAACATTGCAGTTTTCTGCAGGAAAGGCATCAGACTCTCGGTTTTCTTTATGGGCTCTCCGCCTTTGGAAAAGGTCAGCAGCTGTCTGGTAAGATCTCTGGCTCTTTCAATCGTGCCCATGGCACTGTTTAGAAGCCCGCCAACCCTCTTCTCGCGGTTTGAAATTCTCGCGAGGTCGATGTAGCCAAAAATGCCGGCGAGAAGATTGTTGAAATCGTGCGCCACTCCGCCCGCCAGAACACCGAGAGATTCAAGTTTCTGCATCTGGTTGAGCTGGTGATTGAGTTTTTCACGTTCTTTTTCAATATTTTTCCGTTCGGCTATGAAACGTGCCTGCTGTATATTCTGGTAGGCTGTGTTCGAAAGCTGTCTGGCAAGCGTGAAAAGCATCTGTGCAATGCTTGCAAATTTTTCCCGAGACATTATCGGAACCTCGCGAAAAGCCTCAACGGCCGCTTTTTCGTCGATTCCTATTTCGCGGGCATACGCAATGATTTCTTCTTCGCTTTGCGTTTCATCCCTGACCTGACCGATGATCCAGTTGGCAATATGCCGCCCGCCAACCGATATCCCGGCTCCGGCATCACATAGACCGACACCTATGCAGCGCTTGATCTGGGGACCATTAAGGCATAGGGCGCCGATTTCGGCGTTTGATTTAAAACAGTTTTCGAGCCCTTTGGCTGTTTGTCTGATCATCTGGCTGCAGAGCCTGGAAAAATTGGTCGGGCGGGTTATCGGCTTTCCATCAGGTCGGGTAATGATTGTCGCAATGCCGGTAGCTCTGGCGAAGTCATCCTGCAGCTGCTGAATTTCGTCGATGTTGAAAAGGTCTTCGAAACTTATCGGATCAGCGTCGTCAAGAGGCCTGGTCAGGGCGACGATTCTTTTTTCGAGCGCATCTTCAGCTCTGAGAAGCTCGGTAACGTCGCGAGATATGCCCAGAATACCGTAAATGCTGCCATCTTCATACCTCAGGGGAATCTTGACGGTGTCGAAAATCTGCACATGATTGCCGATTCTTACGACATCTCTGGGGTTTCTTACTACCCTTCCGGTCAGGGCTGCCAGATCATCGGGTTCATACCCCTTGATTCCCTTTTCGGGGTTGCCTTTTACACATTCCTCATTCCAGCCGTTCTCGAGGTCGGTTTTGCCGATGCAGTCTTCAGGCCGTTTTCCGACGGCTCTGTCGAAGGCCTCGTTACATAGAATCGTTCGCAAACTCCTGTCTTTGACAAAAATGTAATCAGTCGAGGAGTTGACAATGTTTATCAGAAGTCTTGTGGCAGAAAGGGACTCAGTCTGGAGCTCCGTCTGCAGGGTTATATCTTTTGCGATTACGATCACGCCAACCGTTGCTTTCTTCGATCAAGGCCGCATAGCGGTCGTTGAAAAAAATGTATGATCCTGCAGTATCTATAGCAAAAACTGCTTCTTCAGAAAAGCGCAACAAAAGGCTTTTTAACAATAGCTCAGGCAGATGTGAGTCAGAAACGATGGGTTTCCTTGTAAGGTGGCTGATTTACGTGGCGCATGACACAGACCTCTCTATTTATCTCTGTAGATCCCTGCTATCTATAGTTTTCGGCAGAAACCCTGCTGCAGAACTGAACCTTGCGACTGGCAGCAGAATCTTAATCGCTGGTAACCGGCTCCCTCGAAAAGAACTTTATTTGATCGGATTTTTCTATTTACTTATGATTTTAGCAGATCCTGATTTAAAAAACTATACCCGATGAAAATCTCTTTAAACCTT
>JAKQKW010000081.1 GCA_029560455.1 Candidatus Rifleibacteriota bacterium | reverse complement strand
GTCTGGCCCTGCAGGTCGATAAAGGCGGCACAGGGCCATACGGTAAGGAGATAACATGACTTCTTTTGTTCAGAATCAGAAAGGTAATACCGCCAGTTTTTTTCTCAAAGGCGATTTCACCCAGAGCAATACCAACGGCCTTAGACAGGCTCTGCTCGATTCAATCAAGAACGGTACTACCACAATTAAAATCGATCTCAACGAAGCCAACAGTATAGACTCACCAAGCATTGGGCTGCTGGTTTCGGTACATAATACGCTCAAGCCTCTTTCGGGCGAACTGATCGTTAACCGGGCAAAGCAACCGATTGCCGAGCTTTTTTCGGTGCTTCAGCTCGACAAGAGGTTCAAGGTCAACGCATCTTAAGGGGGGGGTTGAATGACCCTTGGAAATGATGAACTGCTGAAAGAATTTCTCGCCGAAACCAATGAACAGCTGGCCGGAATTGAAAGCGACCTGCTCACCATTGAAGAAGGCGGCGAAAATATCAATGAAGAGCTGGTTAACAAGGTTTTTCGCGCCGCCCACTCGATCAAGGGAGGTAGCTCTCTTTTCGGACTGAGAAAAATCCAGGAGCTGTCCCACAAAACCGAAAGCGTGCTCGATCTCATTCGCTCACGCGTCATCAAGCCAAACCCCGAAGTGGTCAACATATTGCTGATCAGCTTCGACAAGCTCAAAGAGTTGCTCAATAATGTCATGGTCAGCAACGAAATGGATATCTCAGAAAACCTCGTGGCCCTGACCGGCCTGGCCACCTCGTTTTTGCCACAGAGCGAGAAGGGCTTTTTCCACAAACAGGGGGCGGTCAAACTCCCGCCCGGCGCCTCTGTCAACGTCAACGAAATGGACCTCGAGCTTGCACGCAAAAACGGCCATTACGTCTACTTTGTCGAATATGATCTGATCCAGGATATCGACATGCTCGACAAAAACATTCTCGACGTGGTGCGTCTGCTCATCGCCTTTGGCAAAGTCATTGACGCACAGGTGAACACCGATGCGGTAGGCACGCTTGAAGAAGAGCCAAGCGGCATAATCCCGCTGCACGTTCTTTTTTCGACCGAAGTCGGGCCCGATGAGATTGAGATGGTGCTTGAACTGCCCAAAGAGCGCATAAAACTGCTCGCTTCGCCGCCGAAAGACATGCCGGCTGCCCCGCCCCCGATTCAGATCGCCGGAATCTCGCCGATGCCGGCAACTGCCGAAGCAAAAACACAATCTGCCACCACCCCCGAAAAACCTGCCGAGACTGACAAAGCAGACATTCAGACACCGAATGCTCGCCCGGCCGGTTCAGACAGCGAAAAAGCAAAATCGCCCGCCGCTGGCGAACCTGCCAGAAAAACGGCGCCTGACCAGCCGGTTACGACACAGGGCGGCAGCGCTGTTGCAGATGCAACCCTGCGTGTCAGCGTTGAGGTTCTCGAAACTCTGATGAACCTTGCAGGCGAGCTCGTATTGAGCCGCAATCAACTGCGCGAAGCCCTTTCGACCAACGACATGCGCGGCGTACACGCCGGCAGTCAACGCGTCAGTCTCGTAACCTCAGAACTGCAGGAAGCGATCATGCAGACCCGCATGCAGCCGATCGGCAATGTTTTTAACAAGTTTCCCAGGGTAGTGCGCGACATGTCACGCACTCAGGGCAAAGAAATTCAGCTGATCATCGAAGGTAAAGAGGTCGAAATGGATAAGACCCTTATCGAAGGGCTCAACGACCCCCTTACCCACATGATCCGCAATTCATGCGACCACGGCATCGAAATGCCTGAGGAACGCATCAAAAAAGGCAAGTCACCAACCGGCAGGGTTACCCTGCGTGCCTATCACGAAGCCGGTCAGGTTATCGTCGAAATTACCGACGATGGCAAGGGTATCAACCCGGCAAAGATTTCTGCCAGTGCCGTTTCCAAAGGCCTTATCTCGCAGGAAAAGGTTCTGGGCATGTCTGATGCCGAAAAAACAGCCCTGATATTTCTGCCAGGTCTCTCTACCGCCGAAAAGGTCAGCGATATTTCGGGGCGTGGGGTCGGCATGGATGTTGTTAAATCGAATCTCGACCGCCTTGGCGGCAAAGTCGAGATTGAGTCAAAAATCGATGAAGGCACGAGATTCTGCATCAAGCTGCCGCTGACGCTGGCGATCATACCATCTCTGGTGGTTGCTGTGGGTAACGAGCGCTTCGCCGTGCCACAGATCAATGTTCTTGAATTGACGCGCATTCCGGCCGCCCAGATCCAGAACAAGATCGAAATTGTCGGCGATGCCGAAGTTCTCACTCTGCGCGGAAAACTTATCCCGCTCGTCTCTCTCGGCAGAGTTCTCGGCATTAACAGAGAAGTTACCGACGAAAATACCGGCCTGACACTTTCAGACCGGCGGCAATCACTCGCCGACCGCCGCAGTCGCCGGTCGCCTCTTCTTGTATCTGGTTCTGCAGTTCAAACAGATTCAGAATCTGCGTCGACAAAAAGAGAAGCCGAAACCGACCGGCGTTACCATGCAGCCAATGATCTTAACATCGTTATCATCTCGACAGGCACCTTTCAATATGGCGTTGTCGTCGACCGGTTCTTCAACACCGAAGAAATCGTCGTCAAACCGCTGGGGCGCCATCTTAAGGGTCTGCCGGAATATGCAGGTGCGACCATCATGGGCGACGGCAAGGTTGCTTTGATCATAGATGTTTCTGGTCTGGCCGCCAAAGCCGGTATGCGACACGTAAGCGGCAGCAGCCGGGCAGCAATTCTCGCAGCCGAAACAGCCAGAGAGGGCCGGCATGACGCCATGTCGTTTCTGTTGTTTCAGAACCAGCCCGGCGAGTTGTGCGGAATTCCGATGGAAATGGTACTGCGTGTCGAAAGAATCGAGCGCAGTCAGGTCGAGAACTCTGCCGGGCGCCGAACCATGCAGTATCGTGGCGCCAGCCTGCCGCTGATAACCCTCAGCGATGCCGCAGAGGTCAAACCGATCGGCGAAGAACAGAAGCTGGCAGTCATAGTTTCATCCATAGGCGGGCGCGAAGTTGGCCTGATGGTTGCCATGCCGGTAGATGTCATCGAAACAAGGCTTCAGATCGATCAGAAGACCCACCGTCAGAAAGGCATCTCGGGCTCAGCCATTGTCAAAGATAAAACCATGCTTCTTGTCGACATTGTTGAAATTGTCGAAACGGTTTTTCCTGAATGGCAGATCACCGCCCCCCCCGAAAAGACAGCCGGCAACGCAACACGCCCTCTGATTCTGCTTGCCGAAGACTCTGACTTCTTCAGGGGCCAGGTCAAACGCTTTATCGAATCAGAAGGTTTTGCCGTGGCAGAAGCCCCCGATGGTCAGGCCGCCTGGGAAATGCTCTGCCAGCTTGGCGAGAAAGTTAAGGTGGTCGTGACCGATATCGAAATGCCACGCATGACCGGGCTTGGTCTGGCTAGGGCTATCAGGGCTGAAGACAGGTTTGCCGGTCTGCCAATCATTGGTCTGACTTCTCTTGCCGGCGAAGAAGATATTGAACAGGGCAAGGCCGCGGGCATAACTGATTACCAGATCAAGCTCGACCGCGACCGTCTGCTCGAAAGCCTGCGCCGCATCCTTCCCAGGGTTGCTGAGCGGCAGGTCGAATTTTAAAATGGAATTAAGTTTCATCACTGGACAATGCCTTTAACAGGCAGAACAGCGAAAAAACGGGAGAAAATAAATGCTCGAAAACGTAACACTTGCAAAAAAACTGGTTGGCGCCTTTCTGATCGTTGCAGTCATTACACTGGTCGTGGGTTATGCCGGGTTCAACGGCTCAAACAACCTGAACGGTCACATCATTGAGATTGCCAGGGTCAGATTGCCCAGCATCGAGAGCCTTCTGATGCTTGAAAGAGAGCTTGAGGTGATCACCAAGGTCGAAAAGGCCATGTTGAACCCGAGACTCACTCTTGAAGAATCAGAAGCAAGCCTTGCCGAGGCAGCTGAGGCAAAAGAACACTACAAAAAAGCGCTTGAAATATATAAACCTTTGCCGCAGACCAAAGACGAGGCTGAAGAATGGGCAAAACTCGAGCCATTGCTGCAGAAAGCGGAACAGGCCAACGAAAAATTCTTCGAAGTCGCCCGCCAGATCAATGCCATCGGCATCCGTTTCCCGATTCAGCTCGAAAGGGACCTCGAAAAATTCAGAGGTGACCATTATCTGCTCGAAAATCAGGTATTGAACCATATCAACAGTGCCACCACGATTAAAAGCGGCGATGACCATACCGCCTGCAACTTTGGCCGCTGGCTGCCCAACTATAAATCAACCAACCCTGATATAGAAAAACTGATAACCGAAATGAAAGAGCCGCACCAGCGCTTTCACGCCGCGGTTAAAAAGATCAGAGAATATCTGCAGACCGGCGATTCTGTTTCGGCCCGCGCTCACTATGAACGCGAAATGAACACCGCCGCCAGAGAAGTGTTTAAGTATTTTGACGAACTGCTTGCTCTGTCTGCCAGGTCAAGACAGCTCTATGAACAGCTCAGCGAAATATCGGTAAAAGAAATTACCCCGATCGAATTCGCTCTCGAAGCGTCTCTTGAAAAAATCGTCAAAATCAATGAGGACGAAGCAAAGAAAGCAACCGAAGAGTCTGAAGCCGCCGCGGCTCAGGTACGTTTTACCACCATGGCAGGCACAGGCATAGGCTTCGTTCTGGCTCTTTTTGCCGGTTTCTACATCAGCCGCAACATCGGCAAAATTCTCGAAGCTTTCAAAGAAGAAATGGACAACCTGATTCAGGCTGCGATTGGCGGTAAACTGGCAACCAGAGGCCGCACCGACCGCATCAACTTCGAATTCAGACCTTTGCTCGAAGGCGTTAACAAGACCCTCGACGCGGTAATCGGGCCTTTGAACGTTTCGGCAGAATATGTCGACCGTATCTCAAAGGGCGATATTCCGAGAAAAATCACCGACAACTACAATGGTGATTTCAACGAAATCAAAGTTAACCTCAATACCCTGATCGACTCGATGATCAGCATCACCACCACCGCCAAAGAGATTGCCAGAGGCAATCTGCAGGTAACGGTCACTCCGCGCTCACCACAGGATGAACTGATGATCGCCATCGCCGACATGGTCAAAGGCCTGTCAACAATGATCAGAAATGTCAGCGAAGGCGCCCAGACGCTGGCTTCAGCCTCGACTGAACTGGCCGTGACCTCGAACAAGATGGTCGAAGAAACCACCCGGGTCACCGAGCGCTCATCAACCGTTGCCGCCGCCACCGAAGAAATGAGCGCCAACAGCAGATCGGTAGCTTCAGGCATGTCGAGCACCACCACCAACCTCTCTTCTGTGGCAGCAGCAACAGAAGAGATGACGGCCACCATCAGCGACATCGCCAACAATACCGAAAAAGCCCGCAACATATCGAGCGAAGCGGTTACCCAGGCGATTGCCGTTGCCAACATGATGAAAGAACTTGGCCGCTCCGCCCAGGAAATCGGCAAGGTCACCGAAGCGATCACCAGCATCTCGGCCCAGACCAACATGCTGGCCCTGAATGCGACGATTGAAGCTGCCAGAGCCGGAGCCGCCGGCAAGGGTTTCGCGGTTGTCGCCAATGAGATCAAAGAACTCGCCAAACAGACCGATTCTGCCACCGAAGATATCAAGGGTCGCATCAACGGCATTCAGACTTCTACCGGCACCGCGATCATGGATATCGACAAAATCTCAGCGGTCATCAGAAATGTCAGCGAAATTGTCACCACAATCGCCGTCGCCATCGAAGAACAGTCTTCGGTAACCCGCGACATCGCCGGCAATATTTCGATGGCCACCTCGGGTGTCAGTGAAGCCAACGACCGGGTTTCGCAAACCTCAACAGTCGCCCAGACCATCGCCCAGGACATCGCCGGGGTAAATGTCAGCGCCAGAGAGCTCGATCAGGCCAGCAAGCAGATCAACATCAGCGCCACCGAACTTTCACGCCTGTCAGAGCAGCTTCGCGCCATGATCGGCAATTTCAGAGTGTGATTTCTGCCTGCAGAAATCGCTCACCGGAGCCAGCCAATGGAAGAAAATAATGCTGAAGTCACGCAAAGTCTGGTTGCAACTTTTATCGTCGATGACAGACACTATGGACTGACTACCTCGCGGGTTCGCGAGGTAGTCAGAATCGGCGAAATCACCCCGGTTCACCATTCGCCTGAATTCATTCTCGGTATCATGAACCTGCGCGGTCGCATCGTGACCGTTGTCGATATTGGCCGCAAACTCGGTCTGAAGAATCAGGCCCTGACCGGCCACTCACGCATTTTCATAGCCGAATGGCAACAGGAACACGTAGGCCTTCTGGTTGACAGGGTTGGCGAAGTGGTGCCCTTCGATGAAGCCGAGCTCAGACCAGTACCGGAAAACATGCCCGTTGCTCAGGCCGGCATGCTGCACGGCGTTTTTCATTCAGGCAAACTGCTGATCGGGCTTCTCAATCTCGATCTGATTCTCGATGATGCTCCTGGCAAAGAAGACCGTCAGAAAGCCGGCGGTGAATAAAAATGGCCCTCAAGGTTCTCGTCGTCGATGACACGGTGCTTTTCAGAAAACTGCTTTCTGAGGCTCTAACAGCCTCAGGAGAAGCGGAAGTCGTCGGCTCGGCATCGGGCGGTTTTGCCGCCCTCGCCAGAATCAAAGAACTCAAACCCGATCTGATAACCCTCGATATCGAAATGCCCGGCATGGATGGCCTGCAGGTACTCGACGCAATCAAACGACAGGGTCTCGAATGCGGCGTCATTGTCGTCAGCGCCCTCACCAGAACGGGCGGCAAGCTGACCATTTCAGCCCTCGAAAAGGGTGCCTTCGACTTTGTCACCAAGCCCGAGGGCGCTTCTATCGAAGAAAGCCTGCAGTCACTTACCAGAAGTTTGTCACCGATAGTCAGAGCTTTCAAACGTCGCTTCGAGATACGTTCGCTGCTGACCCGACCGGTTCAGCCCGTAAAATCGCCCCCCATCACCGCAACGCAACCTGCCGGCACGGTAGAAAGAACCGTTTCTGCACCGGGCAACGAAGAGCTGGCCAGAATTAATGAACGCATGCGCCAGATCGGCCAGCCTGGCCGGCCAAAAATGATACTTATCGGCGTGTCGACCGGCGGCCCCAACGCCCTTGGGCAGGTGTTGCCGCAAATTCCGGCCGGTATAGGCATTCCGGTCTTTATCGTGCAGCACATGCCGCCATTGTTCACGCAACCTCTTGCCGAAAGCCTGCACCAGCGCTGCAAGCTGAGCGTTCAAGAAGCTTCTGACGGCGAAATCGCTCAACCTGACAATGTTTATATCGCCCCGGGCGGCCGACACATGCGCATTAAAAATGCCGATAACCAGATTACTATCGAAATCACCGATGACCCACCCGAAAACAACTGCCGGCCAGCAGTCGATTACCTGTTCAGATCGGCGGCACACAACTTCGCCGGGCAAGCGGTTGCGGTGGTTCTGACCGGCATGGGCAACGACGGCCTTACCGGCGTCAAGCTTCTCAAACGGCATGGCTGCTACACCATCGCCCAGGACGAAGCTTCTTGTGTTGTCTTCGGCATGCCACGCGCCATCGTCGAAGCCGGCCTCGCCGACGCTGTTCTTCCCCTCGAATCTATCGCAGCAAAAATCACAGCATTAACACGGGGTGTAATTTAATGATCTCAATTACCCCGGACGAAATTAAAGTCTGGGCGCAACTTGTCTATCAGGCCTGCGGCATCGTTCTCGACGCCGGCAAGGGCTATCTGCTCGAAAGCCGCCTTGGCCCCCTGCTGCGGGAAACCGCCTCCGAGTCTTTCAGTGAACTGCTCTACAAGGTCAAGGCCGATGCCACCAGGCAGCTTACCCGCAAAGTCGTCGATGCCATGACCACTAACGAGACCTCGTTTTTTCGAGACTCTTCGCCTTTTGAGCTGCTGCAGCACAAACTGCTGCCAGAACTGATCGACCGCCGTAACCGCACTGCCAGGCCAGGTCAGCCGGTTCCGCTGAGAATCTGGAGCGCCGCCTGCTCTACCGGCCAGGAAGTCTACAGCATCGGCATCGTCATCAGAGAACTGATCGGCGATTCACCGCAATACCAGCCACAGATACTCGGTACCGACATTTCTGATCAGGCCCTGAAAAGAGCCAGCTACGGTGTTTTTACCCGCATGGAAATGGAAAGAGGCATGAATCCGGCCTATCTGCAGAAATGGTTTATCCCGCAGGCCGATCAATACAAAATTCGCGACGAGGTCAGAGCTCTTGCCACCTTTCGCCCGATCAACCTTCTAGAACCCCTGATATTTCCATACCGCTTCGACATAATTTTCTGCCGCAACGTTGCGATCTATTTTTCTGAAAAAGACAAGGTATCCCTGTTCGACAGAATGGCGCAGGTGCTTGCGCCCGACGGGGCTTTGATCATCGGCTCAACCGAATCGATCACCGGTATAACCACAAGATTCGCCCCACACCGGCACCTGCGCGCCGTTTACTATCAGCCTGTCTGACCGGGCTGTCGCATGGCACACAACACACAAAAATAAAGCCATCCACAGAACAGCTGAAAAAATTTAAGCATAATGCACCAGCTGATTGCGCACACTTCATTATTCCTGCTACAATTCACTGTTCATAAATGTTAACGGTGATTGAGGGCAAATAGGCATGAAAATTCTTGTCTGCATAAAACAGGTTCCCGACTCGACACGAGTCGATATCGACCCCGAAACCATGACCCTTAAAAGAGGCGGCGTCGACAGCAAAATCAACCCATTCGATCTTTTCGCCATTGAAACGGCAGTAAAGCTCAAAGAGCAGCACAACGCTCAAGTCTGCTCGATAAGCATGGGCCCACCACAGACTGAAGCCGCCATTCGTGAAACCTATATGCTCGGCGTCGACGAAGGAATTCTGCTCAGCGACCGCAATTTTGCCGGCGCCGACGTGCTGGCAACCGCCTATGCCCTTTCTCAGGGCATTCTCAGTGCCGGCATGCCCGACCTGATAATCTGCGGCCGACAGACCACCGACGGCGATACCGGTCAGGTCGGCCCCGAAATTGCCGAATTTTTGAATATCCCGCACGTTGCCTACGTCAGAAGCATTGTCTCGTCTGACGATAAGGGCATGGTGCTCGAAATGGACATGCCGGAAACCGTCGAAGTCGTCAGAATCAATTTTCCGTTTCTGATGACTGTCGAAAAAGGCATTTTTCAGCCGCGCCTGCCTTCGTTCAAACGCCGACTGGCCAGTAAAGACAGGCCAGTCAGACGTTTAACCCTTGCCGACATGCCCGATTCTCAGCCGGAGAATTACGGCCTCAAGGGGTCACCGACCCAGGTTATCAGGATTTTTCCGCCGGCGAACCCGGCAACCCACGAAATCTGGAAAGATGCCCCAGAAGTGCTTGCTGACAAGATTTACAGCAAACTGAGTGAGTTAAAATTTCTATGAGCAATATCAGAATCAAAAACCTCAATGACCAGAACCTTGACGAGCTGATCGCTCTGTGTCCTTTCAATGCCATAGAAAAAGATGCTCAGAGCGGGCTGGCAATCAATGCCGGCTGTCGTATGTGCCGAATCTGCCTCAAAAGAAAACCCGACATTTTTTATCTCGCCGAAGCCGCCCCTGCCCCACGCATCAACAAACAGGAATGGCAGGGGCTCGCGGTGTATATCGAGCAACAGAACGGCTGCATTCACCCGGTCAGCCTCGAATTGATCGGCAAGGCACGTGAAATGGCCGCCAAAACCGGGCAGCAGGTATTCTGCCTGCTCGCCTGCGAAAAAAGTGCCGGGCTCCCTGAACAGATTCTTGAATACGGCGTCGACAAGGTTTTTGTCTACGAGCGCCCAGAATTGCGACACTTCAGAATCGAGCCTTTCGCCGCTGTTTTTGCCGACTTTATCAATCGTGTCAAGCCATCAGGCGTGCTCGTCGGTGGCACCTCGATCGGGCGCTCGCTTGCCCCGAGAGTTGCGGCGCGCTTCAAGACCGGCCTTACCGCCGACTGCACCATTCTCGACATCAATGCCAGCACCGACATCGACCAGATAAGACCCGCTTATGGCGGCAACATCATGGCACACATTCAGACCCCGAATCATCGGCCACAGTTCGCTACCGTAAGATACAAAATCTTCAACGCTCCTCAAAAAACCGAGCCCTGGGGCACTGTCGAATTCTGTCAGATCGACGCCGCAGCCCTCAAATCGGCGATTGAAGTGCTCGAAATCAGGCCGAAAGAAAAGGTCAGATCGGTCGAAGATGCTGAAGTGATCGTTGTAGCCGGCAAAGGCATAAAAAAAGAAGGCGATCTCAAAATGATTTACGAACTGTCAGATGCGCTCGGTGCCATGACCGCCGGCACCCGCCCGCTGATCGAACAGGGCTGGTTTGACCCGCGCCTGCAGATCGGCCTCAGCGGTAGAACTGTAAAGCCAGCCCTGATAATTACCTGCGGTGTCTCGGGTTCGGTGCAGTTCGCAGCCGGCATGCAGGGAGCCGAGCACATTATCGCCATCAACAACGACCCTGACGCGGCAATCTTCAATCTGGCACATTATGCCATTGTCGGCGATCTGTATCAGGTTGTGCCTTCACTGCTCGAGAAAATCAGAAAAGGCGGTGCACTGGTATGAGCTACAAAAAAATCAGCAGAAAAGATCTGAATTTTCTGATTTCAGTCTGCGGCCAGGAAAACGTCATCGCCGGCGGCGAAATTCACGAAGATTTCAGCCACGACGAGCTTGGTGATCTGCATAAGTTCCCGGAAGTGCTTGTTCACCCCGCAAATGCTGAGCAGATTTCAGCAATTCTCAAATACGCCAGCGAAAAACTGATTCCGGTCACCCCGCGCGGTCAGGGCACCGGCCTGGTTGGTGGCTCTGTCGCTATGCACGGCGGCATAATGATCAGCACCGCCAGAATGAATAAAATTCTTGAACTCGACCACGAAAACCTTACCCTGACAGTTGAACCCGGCGTTCTGCTCATGGAAATCGCAGCTTATGTGGAACAGCAGGACCTTTTTTACCCACCCGATCCGGGCGAAAAGAGTGCCTCTATCGGCGGCAATATCAGCACCAACGCTGGCGGCATGCGCGCCGTAAAATACGGTGTCACCCGCGATTACGTCAGAGCTCTCGAAGTGGTGCTGCCCAGCGGTGAAATAGCCTGGTTCGGCGGCAAAACCGTCAAAAACAGTTCTGGCTACAGCCTTAAAGACCTCATCATTGGCTCAGAAGGCACGCTTGGAATTGTTACAAAGGCCATACTGCGACTTTTACCAAGACCGGTCAAGGCAATCAGTCTTCTGATTCCCTTCCCCAGTCTTGAGCAGGCGATCGGTACCGTGCCCCTTATCATTCAGTCAAAATCGGCTCCGACCGCGATCGAATACATGGAACGGGCAGTAATCGAAAATTCAGAAGATTTTCTCGGCAAAAAATTCCCAGACTCTTCTGCCGATGCTTATCTGCTGTTGACCTTCGATGGTCAGACCCGTGAAGAAATCGAAAAAGCCTACGAAAAGGTCGCACATATATGCCTGGAACAGGGCGCCCTCGACATACTTATCTCTGACACCCAGGAACGCCAGGAAATGATCTGGTCAGCCCGCGGCGCCTTTCTCGAAGCAATAAAGGCCTCGACCACCGAAATGGACGAATGCGACGTCGTCGTGCCCCGCAACCGGGTTGCCGAATTCGTAAAGTTCACCAAAACTGTAGAAGCTGAAGAAAACCTTCGCATCAGAAGCTTCGGGCATGCCGGAGACGGCAACCTGCATGTGTATATGCTGCGCGACCAGCTCAGCCGTGAAGAATTCAGAAACCGCCTGCAGAAATGCTTCGAGCGCCTGTATCGCAAAGCTGGAGAGCTTGGCGGCCAGGTTTCCGGCGAACACGGTATCGGTTACGCCAAATGCCAGTTTCTCGAAGAGATCGCCGGTGAGATTCAGCTCGATCTGATGCGAAAAATCAAACAGGCATTCGACCCGAATATGATTCTCAACCCTGGCAAGGTAATTGGTCTGCATGGTCATAAAGAAGCTGAAGAACGCCAGAAAATCCTCGATCTGGTGAAAAAGAAAGGCAGAATGACCCTTGAAGGAAACCGGGAATTCAATTCAGAACTGTTTTTTATCGAAAACCGCTGGCAAAGGGTTGACGGCGACACCATGAGCGGCGAAAAAACCACTTCCGAGCTTGATGAAGAAGAGGCTCTTGAAGCCATAATAAGAAAAGTTCACGACAGTATCGGTATCTATGATAAAGATGCCTGCACAGTCAAAACCGAAGCGGTTCTGGCCTGGCTCAAAAGACACCTTTATTAACCTATGAATTTAGAAAAAATGTCTGGGCTGATACCAGTAAACCTGGTGTTTTTCATGCTGATTGCCATTGGCGGGGCTTCAATGGCCGTTGTTGACGGGGTTGCCGGCGACTGGCAGACACAGATTTACATTCTCTGGGCCTTTTTTAATGCACCATACCTCTACTTCGTGTTTCTGCAGATGCGCGCCAGAAAAGATGCGAGCCTGCTGCCCGCTGCCGACAAAGCAATTTACTACACCAACTGGTTGGCACTGCCCGGGGCAATGAGCGCATTTTTTCTGGTCGGATCATCCAGGGCGCAGTTGCTGTCTCTGGTTTTTCCGCTTTTGCAGCTTCTTGTCGCAGCAATCATTTTCAATCGTACGGCCAGAAGTGGCAATTCTGCCTGAACAGGCGTTACCCAACGCTCTTCTCAAGTGCCATGGCAACCGCCCGGCTCAGCTCTGCAAGCCTGAAAGGTTTTCTGATTGAGCCGCTTATTCCAAGCGCTTCCATTTCATGCAGATCGCTCTCTTTTGCAAAGCCTGAAGCCACAAGAACGCGACAGTCTGGTCTGATTTTTTTCAGCTCTGCCAGGGCCTCTTTGCCACCCATTACCGGCATAATCATATCAAGAATGATCAGGTCTATTTCTTCTGGCATCTTTCTGAAAGATTCCAGTGCATCCCGGCCATTTGCAGCCAGAAGAACCTCATATCCGAGCGATTCAAGCATCGCCCTGCCAAGAGTTCTGAGAATTTCCTCGTCATCGACGATCAGAATTCGGCCGCTGCCGCTGACAACTTCTTCAACCGATGCATCCTTGATCACGGCATCATGAGCCACCGGCAACAGTATTCTGAAGGTAGTGCCTTTTCCTGGCTCGCTCTCGACAGTAATTGAGCCGCAATGTGCCCTGATCGACCCATAAATCATCGCCAGACCCAGCCCCGTGCCCTTGCCACGTTCCTTTGTCGTAAAAAATGGTTCAAATATGCGCTTTTGAATCTCCGGAGTCATTCCGATGCCGGTATCAGTGAGCTCAAGCTCAAGATAGCTGCCAGGCACGAGATCAAACTCACCCACACGGCAGTTTTCAGCATCTATCGAAACATTTTTCAGAATCAGCGACAGCGTACCACCGTCGGGCATGGCATGGCTGGCGTTAATTCCGAGGTTCATAACCATATTCTGCAAAAGGGTTTCGTCACCCGACACCACACTCTGCCGCGACAAATTTTTAAGCACCAGAACAATTTTGCGGTCAAGAGTACGTTTAAAAATTTCAAAAGACTCACTGACCACACGCAGCATATCAACCGGTTTTCTTTCGGCCTCACGCTTGCGGGCAAAAGTAAGCAGTTTTCGCGTCAGATCGGCAGCTTTGGCGGTTGCTCCGAGAATCATGTCGACAAACTTTGCATGTTTTGGCGAACCCGGTTCGAGATCTTTGAGCATTTCGGCAGCGCCCATAATTCCAGATAACAGATTATTAAAATCGTGCGCCACACCGCCAGCCAGCTGCCCTATCGCATCCATTTTCTGCGAATGCAGAAGCTGCTCACGCAACTTTTCCCTTTCCTGCTCGGCAACAAACTTACCGGTAGCATCGCGAAAAAACGAACAGATAAGCGTATTGTCGCCCATTTCATTCTTCTCGATGGGAAATTTGCTCACCTGCCACATCTTCTGGTTGCCGGCCTCATCACAGACCATGTCCTTTTCCACCAGCAATTCGCCCGCAAATGCAAGCTTCTCAAGCTCATCGATACGCGCCCGGCAATGCTCATCACCTAGAGAGCCATGCAATTCCTCGATTTTCTCCGCCGAACCCGCACCGGGGAAAAAGCTCTCGGTCTCTCTGCTCGAAAGAACGATGCTGCCGTCTGACCTGCTGATTACCAGACCCATGGGTGCGTGGTCAAGAATCGCCTGTAACTGCGATGCAAGCGTTCGCATGCTGCGCCCAAAATGCCGGCTGAGCCTGTAGGCTATCCAGATAGACAAAAATGTCAGGGCTGCAATCAAAAACAGCAGCTTTGAAAAGTTTTCAGCCTGAACCTTGCGTAGATCAGTAAAATCGATGCCTATTCTGACTGTTCCCATTACTTCGTCGTCAATCCCGCCGGAATATGGAATTATGACTTCGTTGACAATACGGTCATAAACCATTTTTTCGGTCACAAACGGCGTCTTTTCATTTAAGCAGCGCCTGTTTTCGCTCTGTGCCAGTTCTAAAAGTTCAGTATCGTTGAGTTTTGGGTCACTGTGCGCAAAAACACGATTCTTTACGGTTTCCACAGATATGTAAGAGAGTTCTTTTACCCCTGCTGCCAGCTCACCAACCAGCTTTCGGGTATGAAATTTGCCGGCAAAACTTACCCGGGTAATCGATTCACTTATGGTTTCAGCAATGGCAACCGAAAGGCGCCGGTTGTATTCATCCTGTAATCTGCTGAAAAGGCTGCTTGAAGCAGCCAGCACCACTATCATCAATACGAGAAGCATAAGACCCATCAGCAGGGCAAGTTTCTGGTCTTCTGATTTTAACCTCTGCCTGCCCCTGCCGGTCGCAACCGCATCAGAAACCTGATGAGATGCTGTCATTTCATTCCTGCCTCAATTCGTTTTTGATAATTTTCAGGCTGCCAGACCATTCTTCGCCCAGAGATTTCCAGCTTTTCGCAAGACTGGCCGGAACCGGGCCACTCCAGCCGGGGTATTGCGAAAGCGTCTCACGGGTAACCGGAAAAACCGGAACCAGAGCATGGTATGGCACCTTCTTACCAATCAGAATATCGTAACCGGCCTGCATGGCCTCTTCGCCCAGAGGGCCGCAAAACTGGGCCGAGTCAATTACGGTTACATGGCCGTTGCGTATATTCTCAACCGAGAGCGGGTCACCATCGATAGTAGCGTGCATGATTTCAGTCCGGCCGGCCCGAAAAATCTCTTCAGCAATCGCCAGACCGCCGCCATCGTTAACCGTAAAGACCACATCGACCGAATTCTTTTCAGGAAAATCCTCGAGAATTCTGCCAGCTACCTGGCTGCCAGAAACAGGCTCGACCGCCTGATATGTCTGAAGAATCTCGTGATCGATCTTTGCTTCTGACAATGCCGCCAGAAAACCATTCAACCGTTCGACCGTCGAAGAAACGTGCGGGTAATCAACCAGAATCAATCGAAGCTTTCGGCCGTTTTCAAATTTTGCCGCAATGTACTCACCGTTAAGCCAGCCGGCCTGATGATTATCTGAGGTTCGAAAGGCGGCGAGCCGACCCGGATGAATGTACTGATCGTAGGCCACAACCGGTATGTTCTGCTGATTCGCCCTGAGCAGACAATCAGATAACGCCGCGTTGTCGGTCGGTTGAACTATTATCAGATCGACATTCATGGCAACAAGCTCATTCATCTGTTCGATCTGCCTGAAAATGCCTTCCTCACCGTCACCAGCAACCCGGCAGACAAGTTCGATCTGACGTGTTCCAGAGGCAATCGCCTGTTTATTAAGCCTTTCGGCCCGCTCTTCGAGCCCCTTGCGCATCGCCACCTGACCGGGAATATTCATCGACCAGTAAAGAACTCCGACCCGGTAAGGCAGCTGTTGCTCTGCCGCAAAAATCAAAGAAAGGGTACAAAAGAGAAATACCAGAACAAAGGCCGCTCTCAGCCACAAATTTTTCATCGGGCACCTCTTGCCTCAATAAACAAGACTTCAAGACCCACCAGGCCAGATATTTCAGCCACAGCTCTCTCTTTTTCTTTATATGAGAGAATTCTACCACACCAGATTTAACCGGGCAAATCAAAATGATTGTCTGCAGGGTAAACGTAAACTTAATTAACTCTAGACGCTGCTTTCGGCAGGTCAGGCGATTGCATAAGCGAGCTTGTCGAGCACCCCATAGTTCCCTGCGAACGATGCCGCTAAGACCGGACGTTTTGCCTGGAGGGCAAAACGCGGGCGATTGCCGCAGGATGCGGCTTAGAGCCCGTGTTCCGGTCGTGCGAGCAGAGGGAGCAGATGGAACTATGAGGGTGCGAAGATCGCAGAGCGTTGC
>JAKQKW010000238.1 GCA_029560455.1 Candidatus Rifleibacteriota bacterium | reverse complement strand
ATACGCAGCATGATTTCCTGAAAAACCTCTTCGTAGTCAGAGGTTTTTACACCAACCAGACGTTTGATTAGCCGGTAAAGCGCCGCAGAGTAATTCTGGTAAATCTCTCTGAAGGCGCTTTTATCGCCTCTGGCAACGTCGAGCAGAAGTTGTTCGTCAGTTCTTTTCATGTGCTTTCATATGCTAATACAAAAAAATTCCCAATCGGTTCAAAAAAATTTTCATGCAAAAGACAAGTTTTTCAGAAATTGTGTTTTGTTGAAATAGCGAAACGATTACGAGCACGATTACGAGCACGATTACGATTACGAGCACGAATCTACGGTCAGGGGAATGGGATAGCGGGGAGGTCGTTGACCATTATGCCGATGCCGGCGCGATGAAAAGGCTGCGCCTGCAGGTCAACCTTTGAAAAAAGTCTGACTCCGCTGATCTGAATGGCGATGAAGGCACGATAAAAATTATCGGTGCGCTTTGCATACTGATGGCTGAGACGATCAGCATTTCGGGCAGCCAGGCCGACCGATTCAACAAAATGTATGGTCAGCGACAGATTGCACTGGTAGCGCAATTCCATCTGGCGCAGCTCATGCAGAGCATTCATCGCGAGCAGCTGAACCTTGAGAAAATCCTTACGCGAAACAGCCAGTCCGCTTTTCCACTGCCAGGCTCGCAGCATTTTGCGCAGATCACGGCGACCGGCACGATCGAGTATTCCCCGTCGCAGCAGCGATTTATCTGGCGAAGAAATTCCGCTCATCGACACAAAGTCATCGGTCAGAACCGGTATGCCGGCCTTGCGAAATTTCTGCGCCCAGCGGTCGAAAAAGACGGTTAATGGCAGAAGACTGTATTCGAGCGAAGTATAGAGAAGCGAAACATTGGTGGTAGCCCCTTTTGAAACGCCTTCATAATACTTCTTCCGCCCTTTGTTGACCTCTATCGCTTCTTTGACGTGGCTGGTAAATGGCTTCTGTTCATGATCTATGAATTCGGGCGGCAGCGCAGCTGATTGCCGGCGCCCTTCGGCGCTCAATATCTCGAGTCGCCGCGAAAAATTCTCGTCGTCGTCGCGTGCAAAGGTCAGCTCAAAAAAACCCGACCAGATCGCCGCTGTGCTTTCGCAGAAATTTTCTGAATCCTGCTGACTGTCAAAAAAGCCGGCAATGCGTGCATCAACCGGCTCATTCTGCCGAGGGTTCTGCAGCTGTTCGAATTTTTGCAGCTGCATGAACTGCTGGCGCAGAGATTCTACGCCGGTTTCCTGCGCCAACAGAGCACCACCGGCAAACAATAAGAATGCCAGCATGACAATCATCAGCGACTTTTTTCCAGATGTGAACATGTACATAAATGATACTGCAAATCGTCTCCACCCACAATCCCCCTTGTCAGCACTGCGAAAGGTTTTGTCTTTTCGGCAAAGTGCTTTGTTGCATTATTGGCATGTGAGAATTATAATTTTCTTTAATTGTATTTGCTTTTGGTCTGTCTTGTTGGAGGATCATCAGTCGTAACAAGTACCAGTGATACAACAAAGGAGATATTCACAATGGGGTCCATATTGGTAGAGATCTGGGATGCTACCGGCAATAAAAAGGTGAAGGCCGAGTTACCA
>JAKQKW010000220.1 GCA_029560455.1 Candidatus Rifleibacteriota bacterium | reverse complement strand
ATGGCCAAGGGCAAGCAGAGCCTGCACTGAGTGACCATTAGAAAAGCCTCCCTTGGGCTTTTTGGCTTCGCCAAGAGGACCGTCTCCGTCCGGATCCCAGACGAAGCTGCCAGTGTAGATCTTCTGGTTACCCATGCCGGCTACAGCAGAGAGAACGTCGGCGCGACCGCGGCGTTCTGCGTCATAGAATCTGTACCACCAGTGAAAACCGCTGACTTTTGAACCCTTGGTTTCGCCGGCGATTACATGTTCAAAACCCAGGCCTGAACCAAACCAGTTGCTCTTGAGGTCTGCCATTGTGGTATTGGTAACTTTGAGGGCATGCATAATGACCGGGTCATTTTTAAGGGTAGCAAGAAAAGCATCGATATCTTTATCGAGCCTGGGGGCATCATTGGTGCCAGCTTTGGGGTTGAATTTCTCGCAGAGCGCCAGAGCGTTTTTGTAAGAAGCCGGTATCTCGCCGGAATAATCTTTAAAAAGCTGGCCTTTATTGTATTTTTCGTTCTTTTCAACCTTGATCGCGTCACGATCGAGGCCGGTTATCGGAGCGGTGAGTTGGAGAATCTGCTTGCGGATCTCGGTTACGTTGCGTGACGAACCGTAAGCCGAAAAAAGAATCGGGCTGCCATTGTTGGCAATCGCTTCAGCTCTGCTGACCGCAGCTTTGAAGTCATGGTCAGATTCGATCAGACCTGCAGCGATGCTGTTTTCGAGGGTCTGTCTGAGGCCTGCATCTTCAATGGTGGCAAGCTGATCATGGAAAGCACTCACGCGCTCACTGGCGGCGTTCTGTGCGTGCAGCGGGGTCAACAGACCGGCAACAAGGAAAATAACTGAAAGTAATCTCTTACGCATTTCTGCTCCTTACTCGATACTCAATACTTTTACGAGACAGAATACAAACGATACTGATACTTACAAAAACGAACCAGATACTTTAAGTGGCAACCATCGTTGCCTTACTCAATACTATACTTTTTACAGTCTAACCCATAAATATAGAACTGACAATAGCAATTACAAATCTTTTTATTTATTTTTTCGGACACCCGATTTATGGACCGGTCAGGGCACCACTGCTTACCGGCACAGCGGCTCCGGCAGCCATTCCTGAACCCATAAACATCGCGCGCCATGTGTTGATTTCGGCCCGGTCACGATCTGACAGAAATTCAGAACGCAGTGAAACAGGTTTAAGAACCCGTTCAAAGAACCCCTGCAAACCATCTGCCAGAATGTACACATTTTTGAAGCCGGCAGCGCTCAGCACAGCCCAGGCCTGCCCGGGGTGCGTCGGGCCATTCGAATAAAGCACGATACGGTCAAAGCGGCGGTATCTTTCGAGGCCGGCGACAAGCGACGACAGCGGCTGGTGCACCGCACCGGGTATGTGCCATTCGTCAAATTCTTCGCGGGTTCGTACATCGACCAGGGCGATTTTTTTCTGCCCGGCCAGTTTTTCGCGGGCAAATATTTCGGGTTCAAGGTGGTCCTGGCCAATTTCGATTTTGTGTAGAATATCTTGTGAAGAAGCCGAGGCAAAGCGCATGGAATCAATGGGAAGCTTATCAAGAAGAAGGTTGCCGCAGGCCGCCAGAAGAATAATAACCGAAAAAACCCACAGGCCGTTGCTTCTGCTGGCCACCAGAGTGAACTTGAACCTTTCTTCAATCAGTTCAGAGAACCAGAAGGCGATAACCGCAATAACCGTCAGAAGCAGACCGAACTGCGCAAAAGTCATGCCGGCCAGCTCATAAATAAAGCTTCTGCCCATGTCTTCCATTACGTATAGAGGTTCTAGAATGTCGAAGAAGTCATTGAAAAGAAAGCTGCCAACCATGGCGCCGACGAGAAAAACCAGAGCGTCGAATCTGCCGCTGACCATGCCAACCGCTGCAGTTCCGGGGCACCAGCCACCGATGACGAAGCCGATACCAAAAATCAGCCCGCCAACAACCTGAGCATATAAATAGGTTTCGGGCACATAAATCGATTCGGCACTGACAATACCGGTTGCCAGAACGAAACCGACGCCCAGCATCGCGGTGATAACGGCGCTGAACATCACCTTGAGCACCGTCATGTCGGCAAAATAGAATATTCCGGCCAGCTTTTTCGAACTGCCGAAGCCAGCCTGCTCAAGGCACCAGCCAAAGCCGACGCCAATTATCAGCGCACAGACAAACGCCATGGGCGAGTTGAGAGACATGCTGCCATAAAATGTTTCAATCATGCCACTGCCTCCTGAAAAAATAGGCCATCAGGTAACCGCCGGCAAAAGTTGCAAGCAGAAAAGCGATGCCACCGGTCGAAAGCAGGGCTGTGCCGGTCAACGCCTGGCCTGAAGTACAGCCCCGCGCCAGACGCGAGGCAAAGCCGGCCAGAATGCCCCCAAGCAATGCCAGAATCAGCCTCTTGCCTGCCGGAAAGGCCGCGCCACGCTCGACCATGACCTTTA
>JAKQKW010000200.1 GCA_029560455.1 Candidatus Rifleibacteriota bacterium | reverse complement strand
GGCCGCGTCGAAGCCGCGCATAAAATCGGTTCCGCCAAGACTCAGGTCATCAGGCCGTCTGATATTGTTTTCCTTGTCGTCTTCGGCGAGCCAGGTACGGGCCGTGAAAACCATGTTTCTGAACGGAATATACTCTGTCCATCGGAGTGACATACTGTCATAATTCATTTCGCCGTCAAGGAACTCATTGCCACGTTTGTAGGCAGCCGTAATCGTGCGACCCTTGCGCGGAAAGACTTTCCAGTATGGTTCGGTGCGAATGGCGCGATGATTGATTCTGCCATAGATAGAATGGTCGCGGCCGACAGTCGGAAATGGGCCTGGGCTGTTAGCAGGTATTTCGGCTATCAGCCTTTTTGTAAGATCCATGCCGACCGAAAGGGTTGTCGAAAGGTTAAGCGGATAGTCGATATTGAGAATTTTCTCCCGGCTGCGTTCGAAGTAATCTCGGCTGAGATAGCTCTTTTCGCGGGTCTGATCAACTATTGAAGCGGTCAGCTTGAACAGCCCAAACCGCTGCATGTAAGCCCCGGTATAGCCCCAGTTCTGGCTTTCTATACCGTAAGTCGGGGCAATGGTTATGCTGCTGCGATCAAGGCGGTCGGTGCGATAGCTGTAAACCCCGAAAACATTACCCTCTTCATCTTCGCTGAGCAGTGGCTTCCAGTAGCTGGTGTGATATTCGCTGCGGTATCTGCTGCTCTTTTCGGGTTTGAATTCCTGGGCAACGATGGGCACATAACTGGCGAGCTCGATTGTCTCGAGCGGGTTGCCAGCCTCGGCAAACGAAGTTTTCCAGAAACCACCCTTATTAAGTGTTACAACTTCGACGCGGTCCTGGGCAAAATTGATATCCCAGACGCCGCCGGGCAGCTGCGTATGCTTGATCAGCTTTTTATCATCATTATTGATCGAGAACAGCTGTGTCGTATAAAAGTCTTTCTCGGCAGCAAACCACAGTTTGCCGTCTTCGCAGATCAGCGACCTGATATCGCCACGCGAGGCGAGAATTTCCATGGGCTTCTTTTCTTCATCGTCTTTAACTATAGAAACAACCGCCAGCCTCTTTTTGAAATCGGAAGTTTCGAAAGTATAGTAAAGTTCTCGACAGGAGCGGCTGAGGGCCACATCAAGTGGTCTGATGTCGGGGCCGAAATCGAACTCGACCTGAGTTGAATTTTTGAATTCAGGGTCAACCGACATGATCCTGGTAATACCACTTTTGATTGAGGTATAGAAGATTCTACCAAACTTGCGGCCAAGCGGCTTGAAACTGCCTGGCTCATTCACCAGGCATTTCTCTTTGCCATCGGGAGTTACCAGCCACAGACCGAGGCGGCGCTGTCTTTGAGCATTTATCCAGTAGCGGCCAATGATAACTTCGTGTGATGAATCGTCGACCATCAACAACGGATGCACATTTTTCAGCAGAATACGTGGTTTTTTATCGCCCTTCTGATAGAAAAGATCGTAAGTCTCGGTGCTGTAGCGGCGTGAAGACACCCAGACTTTTTCATCAGGGCCAAGCTGGCGAAGAGAACGAAAAAACTGACCGCCGGCTTCGCGGTCTTCAATTTCGAACTCCTGAGCTGAGGCTTTGTCTTTCAATTCGCTGCATCTTTCGCAGACATAGTCGCGGTAGTTCTTGTAAGCATCTTTTAAACTCACGCCGAAATGTGCTTTAAAAAGCTTTTCGAAACCTGCCGGCTTACGGAAGATACTTTTCATGAGGTCGAGAGCGGCACCCTTTTTGTAAGTTTTCTCCCAGTATTCAAACATGCTGTGTGCCTGAAAAGTCATTTCTTCGCGCACCAGCGTCGACTGGCTTAGAATCGTATTCAGCTGATCGAGCGAGTAAAGCCGGTTGTGGCGGGCCATGTCGAGAAGACGACTGTAATGAATCGAGTCAAGGGGAAAAGCGTAGCTGAGCGCCATGCCATCCATAAACCACTGTGGCACAGCCAGCATTGCCAGCTGACGCCGCCATGAATTGCTCGATGCCGCGAGAGTTCGTAAAATAAAAATATTGGCGAGCCTCATGGCAAAGCGTTTTTCAAGAGAATAGGCGCGGGTCGAAAGAACGCCGATTTCTTCGAACATGCCAAGGTTGATCCAGTCGAAGTCTGAATCGGTAGAACTGCTGATACGGTCGTCATGGTCATTCAAAATTACGGTTGCTTCGTATTTTTTCTGTTCGGGAAAAAACTCGACCAGGCGATCCCGCACCTGGGTAAAACCTGTAAGAATTCGCGGAATCGCCTTCTCGGCCGTTTGCGGGAAATAAAGGCGGATACCGGAAGAAGCGATGATACGGTAATCGCCGAGTTGCCTGTAGACATCATTCAATTCGACGGCAGAAGCGGCCGAACAAAGCAAACCAACCAGCACCAAAACCAGCAGATATATCTTTTTAAATGACATTTTCCCCCTCTTTTCAGCCTTCTGCAACCTTAAAGTTTCGGCGTGGCCTGAAACTCTTTCGGGTCAAAATTTCCAGCTGCGGAAACTCAATTTTGATCGTATTTTTACCACAAATTTTCTCCCAGCCTTTTATCAGCGCGGGAGTCAAACTGATTCTAAATCTTGCCGGCGGCTTCAATGAGACTTTACCGCCCTCAGGCACCTGAATGCGAATCGTGAACGGAAGCTGCCCGGGGCTAGTCTGCAGAAGGGCCAGAAGCTTGCCATAGGTCTGTTTTTCAGCAAAGGCTGCGGGAACCGCCAAAGTGATTTTTGAGAAGCCTTCGGCGTTGAAATCATCGAGAACGAGTATTTTTTCGATATTAGCCTTGATTGTACCGTCGATCAGCTGAGTCTGGACGATCATGAACAATGGTTCGTCAATTTTGAGCAGGTGATGGTATTGTTCGTAGGCCTTCGGAAAAATTGTAACATCAACTGCAGCGTTATCAGCTTCGACGGTTAGAAAAGCCATCGTATCGCCCTTTTTTGTCAGATGCCGTTTGTAACCGGTGAGAATACCGGCGATGCGACAGGTCTGACCATCCTGGGCTTCGGCAAGGCTGGGAAGAGAATGCGTCGAAAATACCTTGCCAAGAGGCGCTACTGAAGCAAACGGGTCGCCAGTCAGATAGTAACCGAAAACTTCTTTTTCTGCCTGCAGCAGCTCTTTTTCGGGCAGTTCAGGAATATCGGGCGGCTTGATTTCGGCCTCGGACATACCACTGTCTTCGCCGCCGAGAAGGTCAAAAAAGGTTGCCTGACCGGCAAGACGATCTTTCATTGCCGACTGACCGGCTTTAAGCGCTTCAGTCGACATCTGCAGCAGCTGGCTTTTTTTGAGCCCGAAACTGTCGAGTGCCCCGGCTTTTATCAGAGCATCGATTACCCGGGAATTCACCTGACGGGTATCAACACGGCGTGTCAGATCGGCGAGCGACTTGAACGGGCCACCCTTGCTGCGCTGCTCGACAATTGAATCGACGGCCCCCTGCCCCACCCCTTTGATGGCGCTTAGACCATAGCGGATATTGCCGCCGTCAACTTTGAACAGACCAACAGAGGCATTGATATCAGGGGGCAGAATTTCCATGCCGAGAGTTCGGCATTCGTCGATATACTCGGCAACCTTGTCGGTATCGTTGATTTCTGAAGAAAGAACGGCCGCCATGAATTCTACCGGGTAGTGTGCCTTAAGATAGGCAGTTCTGAAGGTAACAATGGCATAAGCGGCCGAATGCGACTTGTTGAAGCCATATTCGGCAAAGCCTGCCATAAGGTCGAAAATCGACTGTGCCAGCCCGCCGTCAATGCCTCTTTCTATGGCACCTTTTACGAAAAGCTTGCCCATCTTTTCCATGACTTCGGCAATTTTTTTACCCATTGCCTTGCGAAGAGCATCTGCTTGAGCCATGGTAAAACCGGCAAGAACGTTGGCAGTCTGCATGACCTGTTCCTGATACAGGAAAACGCCGTAAGTATCTTTAAGAACCGGCTCCAGATCTGGGTGCGGATAGGCCATTTCTTTGCGGCCATGTTTGCGTTCGACAAAATCGTCGACCATGCCTGAGCTGAGCGGGCCAGGGCGGTACATGGCGAGAAGCGCGATGATGTCTTCGAAAACCGAGGGCTTGAGGCGGGCAATCAGGTTGCGCATGCCTGCAGATTCGAGCTGGAATATTCCGAGGGTCAGGGCCTGCTGCAGCAGTTGATAGACCTTCGGATCATCGATCGGCGCTTTTTCGAGATCGACGTCGATGCCGCGACTCTCTTTGATGTTTTCGAGAGCCCGCTGCAGGATGGTGAGGGTCTTGAGGCCGAGAAAGTCCATTTTGAGAAGTCCGATCGACTCGATCGCGTTCTTCTCATACTGGGTCATGATGTTTTTGTCTTTATCGATGCACAGTGGCACGATATCCATCAGGTCAATGGCCGAGATAACGATGCCACAGGCATGTACGCCAGTGTGCCTTACCAGACCGTCAACTGTACCGGCGATTTTCAGCAGTCGTTTCTGCTGTTCGGTGCCATGCTCGACTATTTCTTTGAGCTCCGGCACATCGTTCACAACGGCTTTGAGGTGAATGCCGGGCTTTTCAGGGATCATTTTGGCAATACGATCAACTTCTGGCAGTTCCATGCCCATGACGCGGCCGATATCGCGAATCGCCATCTTGGCGAGAATAAAATTGAAGGTGATGATCTGCGAAACCCGGTTGTAACCGTATTTTTCTTTGACGTAGTCGATTACTTTCTGGCGACCGTCGTCACTGAAGTCGACGTCGATATCAGGCATGCTGATACGCTCAGGGTTGAGAAAGCGTTCGAACAGCAGACCATACTTAAGCGGGTCGATGTCGGTAATACCAAGCAGATAGGCGATAATTGAACCGGCGGCAGAACCGCGGCCCGGCCCGACCGGAACTCCCATTTCGCGGGCGGCTCTGATGAAGTCCCAGACGATGAGAAAGTAATCACAGAAACCCATGCGTTTAACGACAGAGAGCTCGTATTCAAGACGTTTTTCGACAACTTCGCCGGGGCTCTGGGAGCCATAGCGCCAGGTATAACCGGCAACACAAAGCTCTGTCAGATAACTTTCAGAGGTTTTGCCATCGGGAATTTCGAATTCCGGGAGAATTGATTTGCCCAGAGTCAACTGCACATTGCATCGCTCGGCGATACGCAAGGTGTTGGTTATTGCATCGGGCCATTCAGAGAACAGCTCGGTCATTTCCTGTGGCGACTTGAGGTAAAATTCGCGGGAGCCAAAGCGCATTCTGTTAACGTCGTCGATCTTCGAGTTGGTGTTAAGGCAGAGCAGCGCGTCCTGGGCTTCCCAGTCGTCGGGTTTAACATAGTGGCTGTCGTTGGTGGCGACAATCGGGCAGTCGCATGCGCGGGCAACTTCGACGAGAGACCGCAGGATCTTTATCTGGTCGGTCAGGCCATGATTCTGGATTTCGACATAAAAATTTTCTTTACCGAGAATCTGCTGATAGCGTTTTATGGCGGTCATGGCGCCTTCGCGGTCTTCTTCGAGCAGTTCTTTGGGGATCTCGCCGGCAAGACAGGCACCAAGACCTATCAGGCCCTCTTTATGCTGCTCAAGCAGAGCGAAATCGATTCTTGGCTTGTAATAAAAGCCTTTGGTAAAAGCAATTGTCGAAAGTTTGACCAGATTACGGTAGCCTTCGATGTTGCGTGCCAACAACACCAGATGGTAGAGAGGCAGATCTCGCTTGTTGTCGGTATGAGAGCCCGGGGTTAAATAGGCTTCGAAACCGATGATCGGTTTAACGCCCTTTTTGATGGCATACTGGTACAGTTCGATGGCGCCAAACATGTTGCCATGGTCGGTGAGGGCAATTGCCGGCATGCGAAAGCGCCGGGCCGCATCAACAATGGCTTTTACCGGTGCGGCCCCGTCGAGCAGACTGTAGTGGCTATGTACATGCAGATGAACAAAATTGGTATGAAACATGGCGGTTAAATTATATCGCAAACTTGTTCTGTTGAAGCATTTTTTTTGCAAAAAAGACAGGGTTCATTTTTCGACGATTCAAGGTCATGAAAAGCAAATTTTCCTGTGCACACGATAGAAGGAAAGGTTATAATTCTCGCAATTCCCGGTGGGAATGGAAGCTGTAAGTGAAAAAATTAATCAGTCTTGTTGAAAACAACTTCAGAAGTTTTTTTGGTCTGGTTTTTCCGGTTCTTATTACGCTAGGAATCGTTTTTGCGGGGATTCAATTTTACATCGCCCGAAGCGAAGACGAAATCAACAGAAAGCGCAATCTCTGGAACGAGAAAGCCCAGATCGTTCTTGCATCTGTACGAGCGAATCACACATTTTCGAGTCTGGTATCAGAATCTGGCAACCGGCTTGCAAAAGACTTTGAAGCAGACTCTTCCGGGTTTAAACCCGAAGTGTTTGTCGAGCTTGTCAACCGGCATTTTGATGCGAGTCTTATAGACAATGAAGCTCTGATCTGGCTTTTCAAGGTCAATAACGCCAAAGTTCTGCCGGTCAACGCCAACGGCCTGACTGGCACGCATCAGCGGGTCATGCAGCGGGTCATGCAGAGTTTCATCGAATTTGCCAACAACCCCGACATGGACCAGAATGAAATCAGCCGTCTGGAAAAATTTGTCAGAAGCGTATTCGGCACTTATTCTGCACCTCTTCAGGTTGGCAGAAAGCGCGAAGGCAAAACAACGCCGGTCAACTTTGAAGGTCGAAAGTATTACCTATACTGGCGCCAGTTCAAAAATGGGCTAAAAACCGAAGCCGTTACAGCGATTCTTTTTCCAGTATCCCACAGTGGTAATATCGAAAAAATTCTTCAGACCGTTGCCGACAAAACCCTTGAAGAAACAAAAAGGCATCTGGCTGTTGCTTTTGTGCCCATAGACAGCCTCAGCAATCACTTAAGGCTCGTTCTGCCAGAGCAGATAGATCAAAACCAGGAATATCGCCGCCTGCTTGTAAACACACTCAAAAAGGTGGTTCAAAGAACTGATGACAAGGGCAAACAGATTTTCGAAACCGACGGGCATCTTTTTCTCAGAGGCTTTTTGACCGTTGATATTCCTTACGATGCTATTATTTTTTCGCCAACTCCCAAAGCCCTTAAGATGACAAAACCGGACATTACAGTTGCAGCAGCACTGGTAGTGGTTTTCTGGGCGCTGATTTTTACATTGTTTTACTGGAAAAATGGTCGACCGGGCCTGCCTCTCGCAGCATCATTCAGGGTATTATTCTTTCTTACAGGTCTCATACCAATTTCCGTAATGCTTTCTGCCGGTTATTCTCTGATTGAAGAGTCATACCAGAACGAAATTATTGAACTGAAACGCGAGAACAGCCAGAAACTCAGCAATATCAATGAACGCAGCGATATCCTTCTACAGCTCTTCGGCTATCACATTTCTGAAATCATAAAAAACCCTCGCGTGCAAAACCTTCTGAACAACGGCAACAGCAACGACACGCGCAAGGCCTTCAACGCCATACGCAATAAAATGCTCAGCCTCGAACTCTCTCTCGACTATATGTTTGCCTTTTACCCCGGCATCTCTTCTGAGATGCTGGTTGCCGACCAGCGCATACGCCAGACTGCGAAAACTCACATGAACCTCATGGGGCCCGGGGTTTTCAAGATTAACCAGATTCTTTCAAAAATGACGCCTTTGCCTGAAACGCTTATGGATTCAGGTCAGAAGAATTTCTACCAGATACTCTCCGGGCTGCCAAACGAGTTTCTGGCAGAAACCTTTTTTATGACCTATGAAAAGCCGACCTTTGTCAGCTACGGCAACACCGGGAAAGACTACTTTTTCTCGGTTATTTTGACCAGAAACGGCAGGATAGCCTCATACCTGATCTTTGCTGCCAGCTCAGAGAGCTTTTTTCGCAGATATCTCACTCGCGAGCTTGATATGCATAACATAAATGATGCCAATATTTTTCTCGCAGCCGAATTACTGCCAAATACAGAATTTTCAATTTTCCCTTTCAAAAAAATGCGGGCTCTGCAAAGCAAAGCCGGAAAAAAAGCTTTTTCCCTGATGAAAAAATGCCGCAGTTCGATTTTTGAAAAGTCGATAACCGACAGCGACTACCTTTATCTTTTCTACCCCATGAGCAAGATGCCCAATTTTGCCGGCGGTTGCATTGTCTCTCTGGCAGAGCCTGATGCAGCAAGGCAGATGAAAAAGTTGTTTCTGGAAATTGCGGCCGTAATGCTGGCCTGTCTTATGTATGTAGCGTCTTCGCTCGCCACTTCGCACATGCTGATGCCACTGGAGCGCATCAACCTCGTTCTTCACAATATCAGCCATGGCAATCTAGACCTCAGCCTCTGCATTGAAAGGCAGGATGAGCTTGGGCAACTGGCGAACACGGTCAACCTCATGCAAAACGGTTTCAAAGAAAGACTGCGACTGGGCAAATTCGTATCAACCACTTTAGACAAGAGTCTTTCGAATGGATCAAGCTTTGAAGAGCTTAAAAAAGCCCGCGAAATAACCGGTACTGTCCTATTTTCAGATATCCGTAACTTTACGACTCTTTCCGAGAGTTTTCCGCCGGCTGACATAGCCGCAATGCTCAACTCACACCTCGAAACCATGTCGAAGAAAATTCAGACTCTCGGTGGGCAGATCGAGCAGTTTATCGGCGACGCAATTGTCGCTTTTTTCCCCGATAAAGAATTTGGCGACAGCCGACTCGCGGCATTAAAGGCTGCTCTTGCCGTGCACTCGGCACATCAGAATCTGAATCAGCTGAGACACGAAGAAGGCAAGTTTACTTACGCTATCGGCATCGGCCTGCAGCACGGAACCGTCATCGCAGGGTCACTCGTAACCCCGGGTCGCTATGAATTTTCGATCATTGGCGAAGCCAGACATCAGGCAGAAGAATTTGAAGCCCTCAGCAAGCTTGGCTCGCACACAAGAATTATTGTTTCGCACCATTTTGTCGAACCGCTGGAGCGTGAAGCAATAGCCGTCTGCAAACCTCTTAATGGGACAGATGTTTTTGAGCTTCTGGAAAGGGCTGGCGAAGCATGAAAAAGTTAATCATACTTGTCGCCGCAACGCTGCTGCTCGCTCTGCCTTCGCTGATGACAGCCTATTCACTCGAATCGTCAGCAAGACTTCTTTCTGATGAGCACAGAAAACAAATAGAAACAAGGCTCGAAAATGAGCTTCGCTCTCAAAGCCAGATAGCACTGATCTCCCAGGAAATCTTCAAACATTTTTCTTATTTTTTGATTCAGACGGAACAGATTTACACAAACCTGACCTGGGGTGCTTTTGCGGAGTCTGCAGATGAAGCATTCGAAAACTTCATACAAACAACCGGACTGGCATATCTTCTGCCTATGGAAGCAAGCATTTCATATCGCCAAAGAGGGCAACATCAGCTGCATTTTTCTGGAACCCGAAAAGTATCAGCCAACAAAATCTCGGATTTAAGCGCCCTGATGTTCAAATTTATCGACATGGCCTTTTATAATGACCCGCCGCAAGGTGCGATAGAACAGCTGCAAAAACAACTGACTGACGTCGGTCTGATCTTTAATCTTGGCTTTCTGAAGTCTTCAGGCGACAGGGTCAAGGCTAATCAGCTGATTGTACGTGACACAGAATCAACCAGAATGCTGTTAACCCTGCGCTCGAAAAAAGACTATCTGATGAACGTGCTGATCGACCTGTCACGGGCAGAGATAAGGACGGCTGCCAGAAAAGCTGTGCTGATGTGGAAAGACACAAATGCCGGAATTGTCTTTTTTGGCGGCAGTAAAGCAATCAAACCGGTCTTTTCCGCATGGTTCAATGAGCACCCGGGTCTCGAGAAAAAAGTCATCGAGGCAACAGGCCGTGAAAAGCCTGGAACCAGCCGGATGGAGCTTGGCCCGTGGATTGTTCTTTTTACCCCTTTCGACCCCAAAATCCCCTGGCAGGTAGCGATTGTGACGCCGATGCCCAAATTGCCCGAACAACCGGGGTTAAAAATACTGCTTTGTATCTTTGCCATCGCCGGCTGTGCCGTCTGGAAACTCATGGTCGACCATGTGCTTTTCGACCGTAAAGTCAGACTGTCATTAAGAAACTTTATCATTCTCGTCTTCACGCTTGTCAGCATGGTACCCTTCACCTCAGGACTTTATCTGGCCAATGAATATGTCGTTGCAAATTTCAAGATTCAACGCAATAAAGCTGCCAGCGATCTTTCGGCCGAGCTTGAAGACCTCGATCTGAGCACATATTCAAATTTTCGCAACTCAGTCAATTTTGTCAGAGGCATGAACTCGATTGAGCAGATCGCATCGTTTACCGGTCTGGCAGTTTCAACGGACTACCCGGAACTGGTGGCTTCAATGTCGGAAAAAGTTCTGCAGCAGAGGAAAATCCCATGTTACCCCGAAATCTGGCTTACCGCCACAGATCGACAACTCATCGAAGTTGAATATCGGCATAATCAGAAGGATTTTAATATTTTTCCCACTTCAGACGCTTTCGCAAACGAGGTATTCAGCCCAAGATTCAAGCATATTCTGAATGAGCAGTTAAAATCAGGCAGAGATACTAAAAATGAAAAAATAGATGAGATCAGATTCGAAGACATCAAAGCAGAAATAATTGACAGCATCATGCTCAATCTTTTTGGCGAACAAAGCTACTTCAGCCTGCAGGAAGACCCCGGCACCCTGCTGCGTCTGCAATCCTTCTTTGACGAAAACGCCATACTCAGCCTGCCGATAACACTCGCCGACCAGGCAAAATATATTTTCACCTACGTCTTTTCTTCCGAAACTATTCGAAGGCATTTTCCTGTAAATCGCCTGTCAGATGACCTGGCGAAACCAGTATTGGTAACACTGTATGGCAACAATGAGTTTCTGACCGCTGACCCGGGGAGCTTTCACACATTATCACAAAAGTTCCCAGGCCTGATGGGGCTCGCCAAGCAATCTCTGCTGACCGGGGCAAGGCTTGTCATGCAGGATGTCAGCGCCAGCGGTTCACCTATCTTCGAGACTCTGCCGGCACGTTACTCAAATTTCATCCTCTGCGGCCAGAGAAACACCCGCAGCCTTGACAGCATCAGTCAGGAGCTTACTGCCACGGCTGTCAGATACTTTGTCCTGATGGTTCTGGCCGCACTTTTTATGGCGCTTTTATCGTCGCTCTATTTCACTATACCGATCAGGCAGCTGACTGAAGCAACCCGAAAAATCATCGCCGAAGATTATTCTGTACGCATTAACGAGCGCCACCCCGACGAGTTTGCCGCAGCAGCTGTGGCATTCAATAAAATGGCCGGTGGCCTGGCCGAGGGCGAACTGCTCAAGAATTTTGTCTCTGAGAGCGTCCGTGAAATGACCGCAGGCAGCGAAGATGAACAGGCACAGATCATCGATGCGACGGTTTTATTCTCAAGTATCAAGGATTTTAAAAGTTTGCAGAAAAAGCTCACACCAACCGAACTTTTTTCGATCATGCAGACACATCTTACCGCTGCAGTTGAAAAGGCCGTAAATCTTGGTGGGGAAATTGACAAGATGATCGAAGACAAAGTAATGGTCGTTTTTCCACACAGCAAAGAAAAAAGTGCCGAAGAAACTGCAGCAGCAGCCTTAACCTGTGCCCGCTACATTCAACATCATTTGTGGTTGTCGCACAAACTTCCGGTTGCCATCGGTGTCAATTCAGGCGAGGTTGTATCAGGCATTATGGGTGCGACAAATGTCAGACTTGCCAGAACGGTGGTCGGCGATACGGTGAATCTGGCGGCGCGCCTGGCATCGGCTGCATCAGACCTTAATCATGGCGGGATAGTTGTTTCCGGCGCTTCAGCCAAACTTGCCGCAGGTGCCGGTGTATTTAAAAAACTGCCGATCAACCAGGTCAAAGGCAAGACGCACGCGATAGAGGCTTTTCTGGCAGAATTTTCTCAGCCTGAGCAAATCTGAGGCGAAGGCCGTTCTACCCGGCATGCATTGTGCGTGAAAATACCAGGGCGATCGCTTTAAACTTCCGGATTCCGGGTCTACGCCCGGAATGACGAGTATTAACTGCGTCATTCCCGCGGAGGCGGGAATCTTGTCTTGATGAGGGATACGGGCATCTTAGTGCGATTGCTCTGATGAAAACAACCTCTGCTGGAAAAAACCAAGTCGCTGAAGTAGAATCACAGCAGATTCATATTCGGGGGGCAGGGCGCATGATTTCCTACGGCAAGGTTCGATCGGCCTTCGCCTGGGCATTTCCCCTGTTTCTTGGCTGCCTTTACATTGTTGGTGCCCACCTGATCTTCTACGATCACCAGAAGCATACACGCCGCGCCGCGCATGAAGATCGAAAAAAACAGGCAGAAATACTTACAATACATACAAGAGCCGGATTTTCTGCATCACTTCAGTTTGAGAGTTCTGTCAGAGAAGTTACCAAGGAATTAGCGGTCATAGCTTCAGCAGAACAGACTGGCATCGAAAAACATCTACCCTCACTGCTGCGCAAGCACATGCACCCTCAAATGCATGATAAGTGCCGAATCTGGGCTTTCAATCGCGACAACAACGTTTTCAGGCTGGCAATTGCGCCTGGCCTCGAAAGCTCAAAACGCAAAGCCATGGAACTGGCGTTCGCAGCCCTGATCAGTCTGCACGAAAAACATTCAGACGATGCGGCAGGGCGGCGCAACGAAAAATTCATTTCGGGGCTTTTCGGCGAAAATTCCGCCCCTGAGTATCTGGCAACCCAGCGTATCGGAGTTTTAACACCCGTTCAGTTCGAAAGCAGCCCTCATTATCTTTACTGGCAGGCAATCGGTAGTAAAACCGGTCAAAACGGCGGGTTAATAGCCCTTCTGCCCGGCGACTTCGTTGAAGACACGCATAACAGTCTGAAAAGGCTCGCTGAAAAGCTGAATGACACCAACAAAGGAAATGTGTTTGTCTGTTTTCCTGAATCAGAAAAAGTTACACCAGTCTTTTCTCCCATCTATTCGGCAATCCACGGCCTTGAAAAGCAACAGAAAGCCGCCTTTATGTCATTGAAAAAAGTGTTCGGCAATAAGGATTTTCCACGACGGCAATTATCACCAGCCGATGGCTGGCTGCATTACGTCGACATGATCAGTCCCGACACGCACTTTTTGATTGCAGTTTCTTTCAAAGACAAAGAACCGCCACCGCCAGGCAAAGGCCTGCTGCGCGATCTAAGTGTTTTTTCTATCCTCTGGTCAGCGGTCTTTTTCTTAAGACTGCGCCACCAGGGCTTCTCGATGGCTCTGGCGTTCAGAATGCTTTTTTTCATGACCGGAATGCTGCCGGTTCTGCTGTTCTTCTATCTCGGGCTCAATCTGATCGAGCAATCTAAAGAAGCCGAAATAAAGCATAAGATTAAAGATGCTTATTCCCGGATAGAAATTCTCGATGAAAAATCAGAAGAAAGTATCGGATTGGCCGGCATATTGCTCAAAGAAATGTTGTCAAATCCCTTTTATCACAACGCATTTCTCGCTGACGACCCTGCAAAGCAAAAATCAGGCTTTGCCAGGCTTGAGCAAAGCCTGGCCCGGCGCGGCTTTTTCCTCAATTACGTTCTTATCATTCAGCCTGGTCAGCCAGAACGTTTTCATGTTGCGTCACCCGCAGACATTCCCTTCGCCAGATATCATCTGGACTATTATGTAATCGCAGCCCGCGCCTTGAACGACAGCTTGACCGCCAGAGATCCAGGATTTCCAAAGATCAACCTGAACAAAATGCAAAACACCCTCGTCAATTCTCTCGGCGGCGAAGACAATGCTTCAATCAAAGACGTTTTTCTATCGTCGCTCGAAAGAGTTAACAGCTTTCAAGCCGGAACGGTTTCCAGGCATGTTTTTTTTACTACAGTGCTTGGCAGAAATGGTCAGATTGGCTGTTACCTGGCATTTGCCATCAACATTGCAGAAACGGTTAAGAACATTATCAAATCGGAGCTGAAAGTTCTCAATACAGGAAAAGACACCCGGTTTTTCTCCTATAGCCGCGACCTTTCTTCGGGTTTCAACAGCCTGGAATCCGAGAGCCCCATAAACAGAAGCGATACCGGCAAAAACTTTCTGCAGTTTCTTGCAACTTCCATGCATCATAATTTTCGCATCGAGCATACCTATAACAACTCAATTTTTATCTATGAGCCGATGAAAAAAGGCAAACATTATCTTGGCGGCGCAATCATCGACCTCTCTGATGTCAAGGCTAGGGCTGAATTCGATTTGATTCTGCTGACAATAATCGTGGCCATGCTTGCTGCGACAATCTACCTTCTTGCCTCTGCAGTTTCGAAACTGCTCATTCAGCCTGCCGGCGAACTGAACCAGGTTTTCAATAATATAGCTTCAGGTGACTACACCTGCGAATTCAATTACCCCTTCAAAAATGAGCTTGGAGAACTTGCCAAAGCTACAACCCAGATGATCAGGGGTTTGAAAGAAAGAAAACTCCTGGGCAAGTTCGTATCGACTACTTTCGATTCCGGAGTCAGAGAAAGTCATGAAACGGCAAGCGCTCAGACCATCTCAGGCACAGTGCTTTTCTCTGACATCAGAAATTTCACAACCATTTCTGAGAATCACGCACCTGAATTTATTGCAGGACTTCTCAACACCCACCTTCGTGAAATGGTCGAAATCATTCACAGGCAATCTGGCAGAGTCGAACAGTTCATCGGTGATGCCATTGTCGCATTTTTTCCAGGCGAACCAGAAATTTCATGCCAGAAAGCCTTGAAAGCTGCTGCAATGATGATGATCGCTCACAGACAAATTCAGCAACAAAGAGCTATGGCCAATGAACCGACATATGAAATAGGCATTGGGATTGATTCTGGTCAGGTCATGGCCGGCATTTTGCGAGCTGGTATAAGATCAGAGTTCTCTATTATCGGAAAAGCCAGAAGTGGTGCAGAACATTGCGAAGCTGCCAGCAAAAAGGGTTTGACGACAAGAATAATGCTCAGTGGCACGGTTGCAGATGCCGTTTCTGGACTTAACATTGAACTACTGAGACATGCTGGCGGGCTCTTTGAGCTGAAGGAGCTCGACAGCCTGTGAAAAAAACCGTCATTCTTTTTCTCATAATCCTGGTATTTCTCTTTCCGCCCTTGAGCGTTTATTTTGCCGTGCGCTCAACCGTAGAACTTCGTCACAAAGAACTGCTCGCAAACAGAAGCAACAGCGTCAGATCAGATATGACCCAGATCGAAACACTTTCAGACGAGTCTTACTATCTGATAAGAGAGCAGACGAGAATCTGCAGAAACTTCAGAATGATGAGCGAAAAAGTTTTCAAAGAGCGGGTCTGTAACCCTGATTTCATTTCTGCCCTGAAAAAAAATCTGAATGATATCATTGAAAAAGCCGGGTTTCCGTGTGAAATTCATCTCTGTCTTGTTGGTGCAGACAACCGCCTTGAGCATATACACGCCGGTTCTGATATTGGTCTGAATTTGATAATGGGGTCCCCCGGAAATTCAAAACTCCAGCCTCGCGCGAGCCTGCAATTCTATAAAAATTTTCTCAGCAACATAGTACTTAACAAAAACACCAAACTGGTAATCAGAGAAATGGATAAAAATCTGTCTCTGTCAGGTGAGAAGCTTTTTGAAGACTCCTACATGCTCGCCCTCGCTGATTTATCCGGGTTTTCGCTACAACAGAACGTAAAGTGGCGACTTGCACGTTTTCCAACAAGAAACCACGGTATCGGGGCCTACTTCCCAGAAACAGGCGATTTTTTCTTCAGCAATTACTTTTCTGGATTGAATGACTTAAAAAGTTCCGTCGTAAAAGCTCTAAAAGGGTTCCAGCGTCTGCCGCAGAACATAAATCTCGGCGGGCATCAGATGAGTCTCACGCGATATAATGAGTTAAAAAAATGCCTCTTCTTTTCTGTATCGCCAGCATTGAACGAAAAAATAAAACTTCCGAGCCAGGGGCTTCTGTGGCTGATAGTAATTTCTCTTGCAGCATGTGCCCTGTTCAGGGTTGTAGCTGAAAAAATCATTCTCGGCCGCGGCCCCGACATCTCCCTGAAGCTTATGATACCGGGAGTTTTTCTATTTCTGATTATTCAGCCAATTTTCGCGTCTGCCTATCTCGCAGGTGAATTTTTCAGAGTAAGTTATGCGAACGAAAAAAACCGCCGAATTGACAAGCTCGACCTGGACCTGCAAAGTCTTGACCGGGCAGCATTTGACGAAAGCGCCGAAACACTGAACCTGGCACGCGGCCTGAATTCGATTGAACGCATCGAGAAATTTGCCAACCGCAGCTATTGTGGCGATGATGAAGCCTTCACCATCAATTTTATGAACAAACTTGGGCGTATTTATGGCGGTAACCGCTTTTCCTCGATCTGGATAAGCAAACATGACAATACGATCATCGGTGTCAAGGCAGACCCCACCGGCAAAACGTTTGCCCCGGCAAACGCAGACAACATGGTGGCAGAAATGTTTAAAAAGAGATTTTTGGAAATCATGTCACGGCGCCCCGGATATTCCGGCCTGATGCCGGATTACTCGGAAAATGGTCTGAAAAGCGAGCTAAAGCAGGAAATGTCGCGGGACTTTTTTTTGAAAATCTTCGGGGCCGACGCCTTTTACAACTTCAGACGCAACAGCGGCATCAGAATCGAGGTCAACGCCAGCTATCGTCAGGAACAGCTGATTGCCAATCCTATCGACTGGCGTAATCGTCCGCATGCTTATGCTGTCTGGTATATCGAAAGAGAAAATATAACGCAAAACCTGCCACAGAATTTTCTAACCCTCAACCCGGGATCGCCGAGAATTGTTTTGCACGGCGATGAGCACGCCACATTAAGCGTTAAATATCATGTGCATGAAATAGCTGAGAGTCACCCTGAGCTGCTCAGAACGGGCGAGATCGCCCATATTGCCAGAGCCAGGGCCTCAAGCATCGCAGAAACGGCTGAAGCCACAACTATCTATTCCGCAATTCCGGGCACTTTCGGTAATTTTATTATGGCCGGCAGCGAAACGATGAGCAGTTTTGAAGCTTTCAGGCAGCTGATGGAAGCCAGAGTTAAAATTTTTATTCTGGTTATGATTCTTTTTGGCGGATTTCTCGCTTTTGCAGGGGCACTGTATTTTGTCTGGCCTCTGCGCGAGCTGACAGCTGCAACCCGTGAAATCTTCATGGGAAGTTTCAAAGTCCGCATTCACGAAGACCATCCTGATGAATTCGCGGCGCTCGGCAAAGCGTTCAACAACATGGCAAGCGGTCTTGAGGAAGGTGAGCTGCTGAAAAGTTTCGTCACCGATTCAGTACGGCGCGAGGTTGAAGATGCAAACAGCAGTTCACTGGCAGAAAAGGCTGATACGACCGCAGCAACGATTCTTTTCGCTGCAATCTGTGACTTTAACGATTTTCAGGCAAAGCACACCGCCGAAGAAACCTTCGGCCTCCTGCAAAAACTGCTTCAGGCATCAGATGAAGCCACAGGACATTTCGGTGGCGAAATTGATAAAATGATCGAAGACAAAGCCATGATCGTCTTTGAGCACCGTGGTGACAATGCCGGTTCGTGCCCATTGCGGGCAATTCAGGCGGCAGTCATGATCGCCGACCAGGTGGCTTCGACGACCGGAATGCAGGTAGCGGTCGGAATCAATACCGGCATGACCGTTGCCGGAATTATGGGAGCAGAAAAGGCCAGACTGTCACGCACTGTCGTTGGCGATCCGGTTAATCTGGCTGCCAGACTTGCGTATGAGGCGATAAAGCTGCGGGGCGGCATAGTTATTTCGGGCCAGATGACAGATTATCTGCCCGATGGCTTCGCGGCGAGGAAACTCCCGATAAGTTCGGTTAAAGGTAAAACCCAGACGATTGAGGCCTTTGAGGTCATCAGACAGGAGCAGACAGTATGAGCAGACATTTATCGATTATCTGCGCTCTAATTAACGAATCCCGCTTCAGCAAAATAAAACTTTCCAGAAAGCCGTCGAATAATTTTCACCGATTATTCGCCACCGAATTTTATCTGCTGCTGGCCTTTATCCTACTGTTCACCGTTTCAGCAGGGGCATCTGAGCCATTAAACGACCGGCAGTTTTCAGCAGCAGGCCGTGGTGGAGCGGTCAGCTGCGGGCACCCGCTGGCGGCGGCGGCAGCGATAAAAATTCTGCAGACAGGCGGCAATGCGGTCGATGCAGCTGTAGCAGCCGGATTTATGCTCGGAGTTGTTGATTTTTCGAACTCCGGAATTGGTGGCGACGGCTTTGCCCTCATCTGCACACCAGCGGGCCGGGTATCGGCTTTCGACGGTTCTACCAGATGGCCGGGCCATAAAAAACAGACCAGTCCCGCAAGCTTTATTGGCCTGCCCACGGTTCCTGAAATGCTTTTAAAAATGCTGCGTCTGTATGGCAGGAAATCGACGCAGGAAGTCATGGCTCCGGCTGTGTATGCTTGCATCAAAGGTTTCAGAGCAACCGCCTACCTTGAAAAGGTTGTCGAAAAAAAGCTTCTGAACACAAACGACCCGATGACAATATCGTTTCTGGCTCCTGATGGCTACCCGTTGCGCGCCGGTCAGCTGTATTACCAGCCACGTCTGGCCAGAACCCTTATGCGAATGGCAGCAGACAATGGAGAGTCTTTTTATCGAGGCAATGACGCCCTCCAGACAATTGCCGACATGCAGAAACGCGGCTCCAGTTATCAACTGCAGGATTTTGCCAG
>JAKQKW010000193.1 GCA_029560455.1 Candidatus Rifleibacteriota bacterium | reverse complement strand
TTACGCTGCCTTCAGTTTGTTTCCCGTTCATGGCTGAAAGGAATTTTCTGGCAGCTTCCTCTACTACCTGCTTGAAGTCCGGTTGAGTCGCAGGCTGGTGGGTTGCCTGATTCTGACTGGTCACAGAAGTCTGGCCTGAAGTCGGCGTTTCATTTGCAGAAACACTCTGAGTCGATTCCTGCGGTGCCTGATTCAGTCTTTTGAATTCCTGACGCAGAGATTCGTGTTCGCCCGGTTTATTGTTTTCCAGACGTGCATGTTGTTTCTGGTCATTCTTTTCGCCAGTTTCGGCCTTATCCTGATTTCTGGCGGTTTTTTCCTTTACATCAGAATCTGGCTCCGCAACGGTTTTGGCTTCAGTCGAAGCATTCTCTTCGGTCTGAATTTCAGCTTCATCAGTTACGGCTGTTTCTTTACCGGCACTTTCAGAATGCCTGGGTTTCTGAACGGCTGTGGCATGATGTTCTTCCGAAGTTTCGGCGGCTTCGTCATTTTTGGCCGCTTCATTTATGGCCTGCATCATTTCTACTGCTGCCGGGGTTTCAGAACCTTTTTCCGAACCGGTCTTGTCTGCGGCAACTGCCTGTTCGATTTCTTCAGAAAGCTTTTTGAGCATTTCAGAAAAATTCTCACTGTTTAGCAGAGAAAGCAGTTCCTGTTTCTCTTCTGATTCAGGCATTTCTTCAGCCAGCTCAAGCAGAACCTGCTTGAATTCTTCAGGGGCTTCGGTCATTGCCAGCAGATCCTGTGGCGACATCTGTTCCAGTGCTTCAACCAGTTTTTGCTGCTGTTCCGGATCGAATTTTTCGATCATGGCCTGCAGTGCTGCCAGTTGTTCCTGAGAAACCATTCCGGCTTCGGCCGCATTTTCAGCAGTTTCCGAGGGTTCTTCAGCTTTCTGGGCTTCAGTTTCAGTGACTTCGTCTTTTTTTTCTGATTCTCTGGTGCTGTCAGCTTTCAGTTCGGAGTCGTCTTTATTGCCACGGGCTTCTTCAGCCTTCCTGTTTGCGGTTGCTTCTGACCGTGCATCGTTTTCCAGTCTTTTTTCAGATCTAATCTCGACAGTCGGTTTATTCCCCTGAGGGAATCTTGTTTCAGCGCCTGATATCAGCAATGGGTTGATTTCACCCGCGCTGCTTTTTGCTCTGAAAGCGAAGTTGGTGGTTGACTGTGTTGAACCTGTAATTGCGTCGGCGTCAAATGCCAGTCGATTCCGCAGAATGCTTACGAAATCGCCCGTTTCAATATTGTTGTTTTTGTTCCTGCCGCTCTGAACGGCTGGGACAGGTCCGGTCTGACCGCTGAGAATACCAGCTAAAAAGTCATTATTCATCGTTTCACCTCCTTTCGAACTTTTTATATTTATCCACTATCCTTATCGTCGTAATTTTTACGAAGGTTTAGTACTTTTTTATTTTTC
>JAKQKW010000191.1 GCA_029560455.1 Candidatus Rifleibacteriota bacterium | reverse complement strand
GGAACGAGGCCGGTTTCCAGAGTCTTGAGAACGAGTTTTGCGGTTAATCCCATAGTTTTCCCCCGTTTTACGGTCAGCTGAAGTTAACAAGAATATATAACTACCATGAAGATTCTGCAATGCCTGATTTTTGCTGCTTCCTTTTCTGGCAGAATCGTTATATCATTATTGGCGAATATGCACGACACCCAGACCGGATTGCAACTGAAACGACGCGCGCGGGGCTTTACCTTGGTCGAGCTGATGATAGTGATTGCTATCATCGCTATTCTCGTCAGCCTTGCCGCCTACAGTTTTTCGAACATTCGCACCCGCATTCGCCGCACCAGTTGCCGGGAAAACCAGCGGGTCATTCTGGCGGCCACGCTGCAGGCCCAGACTGAAATGGCGGCGATCGATAACAGCAATCTTACTGTCGATAAGCTCATCGAGCTTGGGTATCTGCGCCGCAAACCGGTCTGCCCCTGTGCCGGCCGCTACTGGATACAGAACGAAAAAGATGAACTGCGCGTCAGCTGCGTTGAAACCAACAATGGCGACAAACACGGATACACGGAATAACCAGAATGAACAATACCTTAATTTTTGAGACCTACCTCAAACAGATCGCCACACAGCTGAATCAGAGCAGTTATGCGACGGCGCTCGATCTCTGCCTCGAAATGCGCACCCGGCTGCTCGCCACCGCGCCCGTTGACCCGTCGATTTTCGGCTGGCAGCGCTATTACCATTTTCTCTGCCTGGTCAGGCTCGACCGCGGCGAAGAGGCGCTCGATCTTTATATGAGCGACGAAGAACACCCCTTTGTGCTCGACCGCATTCAGACCGCCTACATGACTTCGGTTGCCGCCGAACTCGCCTGCGCCCAGGAAAACGCCGTTCTGACGCTGAAGCTGTCACGCCTCGCCTGGACCATGTCATTTCACGATACCGACGTGGTTTCGCGGGTGCAGAAAGCCCAGAACGCCTGCATTTACTTTGAACGTCTGAAGCGCAACAACCTGAATTTCGGGTTTGGCCGCTTTTTAACCGGGTTTGGCAAAAGTAATGATATTCCGGTGCTTTTTGTTCAGGGGCTTGAATGCCTGCTCGCCAACTACCGGCAGTCTTCCAGCCTTACGGTTGCAGCGATTCTGCTCAACAGCCTGCCCGACCTCGCCGGTTATCTCGAAAAACTCCCAGACAATCTTGATCGGCTGCGTCTAGTCGAACTTGTCGACGCGATCAACAAGATACCGGGCACCATCAACGTCACCGGCCAGTTCGCCAAAGCGGTCAAGCTGCTCGAAGGCAACCGCCTCGCCGAGCTTTCGGCGCTGATCAAGCAATACCCGCAGGTTATCAACGAAAACGACGATTCGGGCATGACCCTGCTGTTCAAGGCCATTCAGCAGGACAACCTCACTGCCGTTGAAATGCTCATCGAAAAAGATTCAGACCTGCACCGCTGCGAAGCTGTGCAGGGCTCATCGCCGCTGCTGCTGGCGGTAAATCTCGGTAACCCGCAGATCGTCAAGATTCTTCTCGACCACGGCGCCGACCCCGAAATCAAAGGTGTCTTCGGTGCAACACCGCTGATTCGCTCGGTAATTGAAGAACACTACGACGTTCTTGCCCTGCTGCTTGAATACGGCGTTCTGCTCGACCGCCGCGACGATTCAGGCAACACCGCCCTGATGCACGCCGTCGAAGACGGCTCGATCGAAGCGGTTAAAGCCCTGATCGCCGCCGGTGCCGACACCAACCTCAAAAACGAGGCCGGCCTCAACCTGCAGCAGATCGCCGAAGACGCCGACGAACCCGAACTCGTAGAATTCTTCAAACACCTTAACGGCAACGGCGGGTCGGACCAGCCAAAAGCATCATAAACACTCAATTTTCTTCCCAAAAAACGGCATTTTTTTCTCTTAGAATGGCAATTTGGGGGTCATTTTTGCCACTGTAAGGAAAAGCCTCTTCTTTCAGCATAAACTCTTCGTTTTGTGCTTCAACATCGCGATATCTGGCTATAATTCCAGCTTCCCGCCGGAACTTTTCAACAAAACCAGAACTGCCTATTGCAAGTAAACCCGACCAGTCAATTTTCTGACCAAAATTACGGGCAGCAATCAAGCGATCAATTTCGCGGAAATACACCTCACGAAATTCAGAAATATCACTGAAGCCGCAATATTCAACCATTGTGGCTTCGTCTATTCGCTTATACCTTGTTTTGCTATTTTTCAATTCATTGTAGCCAGAAGTTTTCCACTGCATGGGGTGTTCCGCAACGCCTGCACGAACCATGTTCATATCAATATAAATCATGCAGTTAACCAGATGACGACCACTTTCAACTGCGGTGGCATGATAGCGATCTTCCCAGAATGCGCCTCTCCTGTTTTTTCGCTCATTGAATTCCTGCGCCACACGCCCGGCAATCAGTTGCATGGCTGAAGAAATTGACGATTCATCCTTTCCCGAAGCCAGCAGCAGATGAATATGGTTGCAGGTCACATTGTAATTCAAAACCTTAATGCCAAATCGCTTCTTTGCCTCAAAAAGCCAGTTAACCCAGTTTTCGCGATCCTGCACGAACTTGAGCAGATAATCCTTCTTATGACACCTGTGGGTAATATGCCACACATAGCCAGGCAAAAATAATCGGTTAGCTCTCAAAATTTGCCTCCTCTAATTTAAAATCCCTTAGAGCACTAATTTTAGCATAAAAAATGACCTTCTAAGGTCATTTTTAGGCAAAAAAAAGTTAATTTTTCGGCTTTCTAAGCCGTTTCCTGTTGGTCCGACCCCATAAATTTTCTCGCCATGGCGGCGAGGACGTTGAATTTGCCGCGCATTACCGGCAGTTCGGGCAGCGACTCGAGGAAATAGCTGCCGTAGCTTTTGCTGACAATGCGGTTGTCGAGTATCCAGATCGTGCCGCGGTCGTCTTTTTTTCTGATCAGGCGGCCAAAACCCTGTTTGAGCTTTATGGCGGCCATCGGCAGCTGGTATTCTTTAAAAGCGTTGCCGCCGCTAGCCTTGATCTTGTCGTTTCTAGCTTCCAGCACCGGGTCGTTCGGGGTGGCAAACGGCAGGCGCGTGATAATCAGGTTGCGCAGGGCTGAGCCGGGCACGTCGACGCCTTCCCAGAAACTGTCGGTGGCGATGAGAACGGCGTTGCCGTCTTCCTTGAAAAGTTCGAGCAGGTGGTGGCGTTCAAGTTCGCCCTGCTTGTAACATTCGATGCCGGCAGAATTGAGGCGTGGCGACAGAAAGTTGTAAAACTGGTTCAAATGCCCGTAGGAAGTGCATAGAATCAGCGCCCCACCCTGCGACGCCAGAATGATCTCGAGCAGCGGCTCGCTGACCTTTTCGGCAAAAATTGCGCTCGCCGGGTCTGGAATATCGGTCGGAATGAACAGACGCGCCTGTTCCTGATAGTTAAACGGCGATGGGAAACGGCCCTCGATCGGCGCCGGCGTCAGCTCTTCGCTGTTGAGCCCAAGACGGTTGCGGATAAAACTGAAATCATGCGCGGTCGTCATTGTGCCTGAAACGAGAATCGTCGACGGAATCTTCTTGAAACAGTATTCGAGCATCGGCTTCGAAACTTCAATCGGCAGCGAATGAAAAGCGGTATAAACCGCATTCTTGCGAAAAGCGGCGGTGAAGAAATGCACGAAAATCTCGCGGTCAGCGGCGCCGGTATCGAAAAGGATGTTGACGCCGCCGGCGATTTCGTCGAGGCGCGAGGCGTAAGAATTCAACTCGGTCAGCGGCAGCTCGAAACATTCGGTTTCTTCGTCACCATCATCGCCGAGCAGATTGCCGATTTTGCGGGCAATTTTGCGCATTTTCGCCGCGAGGCGCTTGCATTCATCACGCAGTTTGAAGGCAAAATGCACCAGGGTGCTGAACTCACCGCGTTTTTCTTCTTTGGGCCCGATGCGCAGCCGATATTCGCCATACTGCGCCTTGGTCGGGTCGGTAATGAAGGTTGTCACCACGTCAAAAAGGCTGCGGCTGATATCGCCGATCTCAAGACGGCTCGGAATCATTTCTTCTGATAGATCCTGCAGCAGAGCGGCGCGATCTTCGACCGAAAATTCACCACGGCCGAAGGAAATCATCGAATAGAGGCTTGCCAGCGTGCCATGCTCACGGCGACCGCGCTTCTGATAAATCTTGTTGAGGGCTCGCTGCACACCAACCGAGGTGGTTCTGAAGCCGAAATGCTTCGTGGCAGTCTCTTCGAGGTTATGCGCCTCATCGAGAATGAATATTTTACAGGCCGGAATAACCGCCGTCTGGCTGTATTCAGCAGTATCAGCCCGCAGTGCCAGATCGGCAAACAGCAGGTGATGGTTTACCACGAGAATATCGGCCTCAGAGGCGGCGCGCCGTGAAGTGTAGAAAAAGCAGTCGTTGAATTCGCTGCATTTGATGCCGGGGCAGCTGTCTTTATCGCAGCAGAGTTTTTCCCAGAGTGATTCGACCGGAACCCAGTTCAGATCGCTGAGCGAGCCGTCGGAAGTATTCTCGGCCCAGGCAACCAGACGGTTGAACTGGTCGAATTCATCATGTTCGAGCAGAAACTCGCCTTCGCTGGCGCCGAGCGCCTCACGGATGCGGCGCAGGCAGATATAGTTACGGCGCCCCTTAACCAGACAGTATTTAAACGGAAACTTGAGAATCGAGGCGAGAAACGGCAGGTCTTTGTTAACCAGCTGATGCTGCAGGTTGATGGTATTCGTCGAAATGCCGACACGGCAGCGGTTCTTTATCGCGTAATGTACCGCCGGAATCAGATAGGCCATGCTCTTGCCGATACCGGTCTCGCCTTCGAGCATCGCGTGGCAGGGTTTGTTCATCGCTTCGATGATCTGCGTCATCA
>JAKQKW010000182.1 GCA_029560455.1 Candidatus Rifleibacteriota bacterium | reverse complement strand
CGGGCGGCCTCTATCAAGGCGCTGGCGCTGGCGGGCGACAGCGCGTAGACTGCGGTTGCGTGCAGAAAGACGGCGACAATGGCCAATAAGGCAAATGCGCTGACTGGTCTGAAATTATTCAAATTTTTATTCCGATCCGTTGCTGTTTAAACTTCAATCCCGGGTTTTGCTTTCTTTTACTGCCCGGCTTGCCTCAACCAGAGCTGAGAATAAACGGTTGCGGTGGTCTGGATCTGCATCTTTATGACTTTCTGGGTGCCACTGTACAAACAGGCCAAAGTTACCGTCGCGTCTTTCTATGGCCTCGACGATGCCGTCACTGCTTCTGGCTACAACGAAGAAGGGTTCGGCAATTCTTTCGAGAGCCTGATGGTGGCGGGAAATGACAGAAACAGTCGAGCGACCCAGAATCGAGGCCAGCCTGCTTCCCTTAGCCAGACCGACCTGATGAAAGTTGGTGTACATTTCGCCGTTTCTGTGTCTGACAGTTTTTCCGACCATGGATGGAATATCCTGAAGCATGCTGCCGCCATAAACGGTATTGCTGAACTGCATGCCGAGACAGATGCCAAAAACCGGCTTGCCTGAATCTATGAAGGCTCTGATAAAACGTTTTTCGAATTCGAAACGCAGCGATTCCATTGGCTGGGTGGTCGGGTGAGGCAGCTGGCCGTAAAATTCAGGCGGGATATCCGGCCCGCCAGAGAAGACTGCCGCATCGAGCATTTTTACATAGCTTTCGATAATTTCATCGCTGCTTGTCGGTGGCAGTATGATTGCGAGGCCGCCATTTTCGTTTATTGCCGCAACATAATCGTAATTGAGCTGAATCGAGTTACTGGCAAAAGAGGGCGTGATACCGATCAAGGGGCGATTCTGCGTCTCGGCTGACGCTGTCAGGCACGCAAAGCAAAGCACAAGAGACATGATGATTGCAAGACGTTTCATGAAAAGCTCACTTTCAGAGTTTAAGGGTATTTTAATACAGGCGGCGGAGAAAATTCCATAAATCCTTAAAATTGCAGCAGACAATCACATGGGAAACGTAAACTTTTTTCTTTCCAATAGCGTGTTACGGCATGTCAGTCGTTGCAACGCTCTGCGATCTTCGCACCCTCATAGTTCCATCTGCTCCCTCTGCTCGCACGACCGGAACACGGGCTCTAAGCCGCATCCTGCGGCAATCGCCCGCGTTTTGCCCTCCAGGCAAAACGTCCGGTCTTAGTGGCATCGTTCGCAGGGAACTATGGGGTGCTCGACAAGCTCGCTTATGCAATCGCCTGACCTGCCGAAAGCAGCGTCTATAGTTAATTAAGTTTGCGTTTACCCTGCATGTGTTTGTAAAAACGTGGTATAGCTCTCTTCTGTCTGATATACTGTACAGGAATATAGATTGAGGTTTGCCAGGATTATCAATGACTGACAAAATTGCTGAAAAGTGGCCGCAGAAGCTTGATTTGAACGACTGGATCGAGCTGGCTCTTTCTTCTGACGAAGAAGTGGCGCGCCAGATTGCTCTCGAAGAACTTGTGGCGACTGGTGTACCTGCCGGACTGCATGCCAGAGTTAAAGAAATGTCTTCGCGCGACGGGTCAAGTGTCTGCCGTCAGCTTGCCGCATGGGTTCTCAATCTTGAAAAGGCGAGAGTTGAGCTTAAGGGACAGTTGAAGGGGCTCGAAGTCACGCCGCGAACGATTGCCGACTTTCTTGCGGGTGCCGAACCGGCTAAAGCTTCGGTTGTAACCCAGATGCTGCGGCGTCCCCCATCTGAAGAGATCCTCAAAGAATGGCGTGATTGCCTTGCCGTCGAAAAGAACCCGCGAATGATCGAAGCTGGCCTGACGATTCTTGGCCGCTTCGGCAGCGAAGCAGATTGCGAAATGGTGCCGATGCTGCTGCCCGGAGGTGACCCTGAAGTCGTCTGTGCCGCCCTTTCAATGTTGCAGCAGCGCGATGTCGCTGCCTTTAAAAAACAGGTCAGGGTTGGTTTAACCTCCAAATCTTTCAGGGTGCAGCTGCACTCGGTTCAATTGTTGCGCCAGGTCGACTGCGACGAAGCGATAAAATATATTCAGGTTTTTCTTCTGCACAAAAATGCTCTGATTCGGCAGAAAGCGCTTCGTGAACTGATGTTGATCGATTTTGCCAAGGTCGAGAATCTTTTTCTGCAGTTTCTTGGCCGCGAAACTCAGCCGTTGCTTATGGTTAAAGCCGGCTTTGTTGCAGCCTTCAACCCGGCCGTAGAGTTCCCGCTCAAGATTTATGACATCATGATGCTTGCGTCAGGGATTAAAAAGCACATTTTACAGCTGGTTCTGATGCAGAGCATTGAATCGATACAGGCAGCCGGCATCCTCAAAAAAAATGTCGAAGATTATATTCTCGAACTGAAGCAGCGTATTGCTTTCAGAAGGTCGGAGCAGATCATTCGTTGTGCCGTTGCCGATCTGGCTAACCGTGATTCCAAACTGCGGGCCTCGGCGATCGAGCGCCTCAGCCCTTATGCTGAACATGAATCTATCAAAACTGTTCTGAAAAAGCATTTTGCCAGCGAGACTTCAGACGAAGTCAAGGCCCTGATTGAGCCTTTGCTTGCCGAAGAAAAGGTGAAAGCCGCTCCGGTGAAGGTTGTTGCCGGGTTCCCTGCATACGATGAATTTTTGAGCCTTTCTATGAAGGATCAGCGTGGGGTTTTGCTGGCCATCAGCACCTCAGAAACATATCTGAGCGCCAGGCAGACGCTTTTTGCTCTTCTCAAGGCTGAAATAAAAAAGAATATCGTTCTCGACGTACTCAAAACCATCGCCAGGCTTGGTACCCGCATCGATTCCCCGCCCATTGCGGCGTTGCTGAACGATAAAGATCCTTCGGTCGTGGCACAGACAGTTAAAACCCTCGGCAATATCGACATGGATGCGATTCTGCCATCTTTGAACCAGTTTCTTGCTGCCGATGATCCGCGTATCAAATCAGCAGCCATGGAAGTCTTTCTTAAGGCCGACAAGGAGGCTGCAGTGCAGTATCTGCAGTCGATGTTACGCTCGGGAGTAATTGCCACCAGGCGCATCGGTCTCTCGCTGCTGCCGCTTCTCGATTATCCGTCTGCTGAGCCGATGCTCTGGCGCATGTTGACGCATGAAGCCAACCTTGAGCTGCAGGTTCAGGCCGGTTATATGGTTGCTGCCAACCCGACCCGCGAGGGCATGTTCCGCCTGTTTGCCTTCACTCATAACAAGAATGGTGAGCTCAAGCACGGCTTTGAAGAAATCTGGCGTGCATCACTGATTTCGGCCGAAAATGTTTTTCAGCGAAAATCCGAAGAAATCGAACAGGAATGCTGGGAAGCCTTCAAGGCTGACCAGGAAGAAAAAGCCCCGGATCGCGCCGATTACGCTTTTAATTCGGTGCTGGGCGATGACGATCTCGAAATCAACGAGGTTGCACCCGAAGATACCCCGGTTGAGAGACTTTTTCTGCATCTTTTTGAATTCAAATGGATATACCTGACCGGGGCCGTTCTGCTTACGCCGATTCTCTGGTATCTCTGGGGTTCTGAACCGGTATCGACACTGCAGCGCAGCAATAAAACAGAAACTACCAGCAAGGTGAGCTTCATAAGCAGCGAAATCCCGAGTTCCGATAAAAAGACACAGGTTGGCAGCGATGACTGGCAGGGCACCCTGAAAACCGGCGCCCGAGAGTTGCTTTCAGGCAAAGCCTATGTGGCGGCAATTTCTAACGGGGCCTCAGAAAGAAGCAGCTTCGCTGAAAATTACGAAAAAGATTTCCGGCAGTATATGACCGAGCTGGCAAATAACCCGAATGCCTCCGAAGAAGAGCGCATGGTTGCGGCTGCCAATCTGAACTCTAACTTCCATAACGCCACCCGTGCCTGGGATGCGGGCAATATTTCAGAGGCCGAATCTTACTATGAGCAGGCTGCCAACGATCAGAACCTCAACTCTTTTGGCAAAATGACCGCTCTGCAGCGTCTCGTCGAAATTTCTGAAAAGAAGCAGGATCGCCTCGCCTGGGTCAAATGGCAGGACCGCCTGTTAAAAGAAATGAAGAACATGCCCGGCAATGAAAATATTGCTGCTTTTGCCGATTTCGGCAAGACTTTCGGCAAAATGCTCGAGCTTAGTCAATCCCTGTCTGCCGGCACCAGCCCTGATGCAATCATGGAAAAGCTGCGTGCTGACGGTGAGAGCGAAGAGTCGGCGCGATCAAGTATCGAAGCTTTGAAACATATGGATGAGAATTTTCGTAAGTATTTTGAGTCGCAGTGACAGTCAGTTGAAACTGAAGCAGGCGAGCGTGAGCTGACAGAAACGGAGAATCTGATTTGTTTTTTAATAAACTGAAAAAACGCGGGTCGGCATACCTGATGGCACTGGGCGTTCTTGGCGTTCTGGTGCTGGTTGGCATTACCATTTCGCGCATGACCGTTTCTGGCCGATGGAACACCGTTTTTTCGAGTCACGAAAAGCGGGCCGAAGAATGTGCCGAGTCTGCCGCCAACATGACTTTTAAGATTGTCAAAGACAGCATGAATGATTATAACGCTTTCTGGAAGCTGTTTTCAAAACCAGACGAGCTTCTTAAAAGCTGGTTCATGTATTTTCGTCTGCCGGCACCTATTGCCGGCGCCTACGTTGATCCGGTCAGTTTCAAAAACGCCAAGGAAAACGGTATCGATGTTCAGCTCGATCTGTTCAACAACAAGATTTTCAAGCCCCTCTATGAGCAGGGTATAGTTTATATCTACGACACGATTTCGCCTGACCCGAAAGCGCCTCTCGCGCCTCTGAAAGGCATGTTCGATGCGCTTGGCGGCCGGGTGCGCGTTACCTGCACCGCCCGCATCAAAAAAGCCTTTGGGATTCTTGCCGATAACCCCGATTATGTTGTCGGTGGCGTCGAAGTGCCGTTGCGTAAGGTAACAGGTTTTCTCGGTTCTATTTATGACAAACTGAAGATTGGTGCTGCTGATGTCGTTTCAGGTATAGGTAAAGACCCTACTGGTGATTCTGACGGCGGGCCACCGCAGATGCCAAACATCGATCTGCTGAAGTTTCTGCCCAACAAGCCACTGTTGAAGGCCCCCAATGTCCAGAACTGGACAATCATGGTTCAGGGCGCTCCGGTTCCGATCGGTTACCTGCTGCAACCGCTGCTTGACAAGGTATTTGCCAAAATTCAGGAAAAGATTCAGCTTACTCCCCAGGCCCTCGCCAAAAAGATTTTTGGTGGCGCTTTTCAGTTCAATATTGACTTCGACAAGATCAACAAACGTATCGAAGACGCGATTCAGAACTGCCTGCCGCCGTTTCTGCGTGCCTTTGCCGGCAATGTCTCATGGGATGTAACCGTAGAAAAGCAGGGCTTTTTCGAAGTAATCGCCGAAGTCGAGTATTCACCGAGTTACCCATCAGGCACCACGATTAAAAAGAAACTGGTGGTGCATCGTGAATTCAGGGTCGCCGATGTGCAGCCAATCGCCTCTGACTATACATTTTTTGTGGCTAATTCAAAGCTGCTATATGAAAAGGCTCTCGAAAACAGCGATAAATGGCAGGGTGACGACGAGATAAAATGGAACGAGGGAACCGGCGATATCGTTATTCACAACATGCCTTCACTTCAGGCTATCTGGGATTCAATTCAGAACATCTTCAAGTTCGAAATCAAGGATCTGTTTCGCAAAGTGCAGTTGCCTGGCCTGGTGCGCGTTAACGGCACCAAAGAAATGCTGCTTAAAATCACCATGTTCCCGGAACTTTCACTTGACCCGGCTAACCTTAAAAAAATGGAAATCGTGGCGTTGCTGCTGCCGCACAAGGATGATTCCAAAGCTTCCTGCTGTGGGGATCATCCGTCTGGCTCAAGTGACCAGGAGCACAACGTTATTCCCGGAATCAAAAGCGTTTATTACAACTTCTGGGACAAGGGAGAACCTTTTGACTGGGGCTATTTTGGCGGCGGAGAGCCTGGCAGTATGGGCGGTTACTGGTTGCCCATTCCGCCAAGATTCGCCAGAACCATGCTTTTTGGAAACTTTCATCTTGAGTTTCCTTTTTCATTGCGGGTCGAGGGCTATCTGAAAAAAGTTTATACCCACATCCGCCTGCTGCTGGTCAAGATTCTGATTCCGCCAATTCCGATTATCGGTTTTCTCGGTCTCGAGATCCCGGTGCCATGGTTCTGGGCAAAGGCTCAGAAAGAACCTTACGGTTTCTGCGGTTTTCCTCCATACAAGAGTGATGACGAGGCTAAATCAGCATGGAGCCCTAATGATCCGGGCAATCTGCCGGCGAATATTTATTCCCCGACCCAGTATCTGAAGAAGGCCAGCTACTTCTACCCATCTTCGCTCGAATTCAACCGTGATCTCGACAACCGCTGCATCGAATACAACGGCAAAAAGACCTTCATCTGCGACGGTATAACTTTCGTCAACGATAATCTCTGGATTGATAGTGATCTGCATGTTATGGGTCGCGGCATCATCGTTGCTGCCGCTCACATTCATCTCAAGGGTAATGTGACCC
>JAKQKW010000156.1 GCA_029560455.1 Candidatus Rifleibacteriota bacterium | reverse complement strand
AGGATATCATCACCCAGGATTCAGAAACCGCAAAGGCGGCAATCGACTCGTTGAAGCAGAACAAGGCCGGTCGCGCCACTTTCCTGCCTCTCGATATAATGACTGCGCCCCCGGCGCTTGCCCGGGCAGAAGCTCGCGGCTGCCTCGGCGTCGCTCTTGAACTGATTCAGTTCGATGCAAAATTTTATACGGTCATGAGCAACCTGCTCGGCCGCATTCTGATTTTTGACACCCTCGACAACGCCGTCGAATATACCCGCAAGAACCGCAATTTTAACCGCATCGTCACCATCGACGGCGAAATCGTCAGATCTTCGGGCGCCATGACCGGCGGCGGCGAAACCCGCAAGGCCGGCGGCATTCTCTCGCGCAAACGCGAACAGGAAGAACTCGAAGAAAAGCTGAAAGCTTTTGAAAGCAAAGAGAGTAAACTGCGCAGCCTGCTGAACAATCTTATCAAAGAGCGGCAGGTGCTTCAGACCTCGACGCGCGAGCGCGATGACGCGGTTCGCCGCCGCGAACAGTCGCTCGGCTTCTTCGAAAGCAGCCGCGACAAGAACGCCCAGGAACTGAAGACCCGCAGTGAGGAATATTCAAACATTTCGCGCGACCGCGCCGAAATGACTGCGCGCCTCGAAACCCTTAAAAACGAGCTTGTTCAGGCCGGCGAAGAACTCGCCGCGATTGAAAAACAGCACGAAGAGCTCGCCGGGCGCCTTAATGCTCTCAGTGGCCGCGAAGGTGCCATTCAGACCCGTCTCAACAGTTTGACTGCGATGTATGGTGAGCGCAAACTCGAAATGGCGCAGATTGTTGAACGCAAAAAAGCGATCAAAAAGGAAATCGATGCGGCGACCCGCCGCCGCCGGGATGCCGCCGAGCGCAAAGATCGTGCTGCTGCCGAAGTTGATCGTCTGAAGGTTCTCAGCACCGAAGGCGAAGGTAAGGTTGCCGAAATTCAGGCCGGTATCGACGAGCTTGAAAAGCGCAAGGAAACCCTTGAGTCCGCCATGGAAACCATTCAGGCTGATTACCGCCGTATGTCGAAAGAGATCGATCAGCTCGATCATGCCTACCAGAGCCGCGTGCGCATCGAAGATTCGACCCGCAAAAAGCTCTCTGAGCTCGATATCAAGATGGCCGAGGTCAAGACCCATATCAGCACCAAAGAGGGTATTCTCAGCGGCGAATTCAATCTCGACCTCGAGAATCTCGCACTGGCAAACAAATACGAAAGCCGTGATGAACTCGCAGGCCGAATAAATCAGCGCAAATTCGAACAGGAAGTTCTGGGTTCGGTTAACCCGCTTGCTATAGAAGATTACGAAAAGACCAAAGAGCGTTACGACTTTTTGAATTCACAGATCGCCGATATGACCGAGGCCGCCGACTCGCTCGAACAGGTTATCGCCGAAATCGAGAAGATATCTTCAGAAAGGTTTCTCGAAACCTTCGGGCAGATCAGCGTTGCATTTAACGATATCTTTGAGATTCTCTTTCCGGGCGGCAGTGGCATGCTCAAACTTACTGATCCGGCAACGCCACTCGAAAGCGATGTCGACATCGTCTGCCGACTGCCAGGCAAAAAACTTTCGACTCTTGAATTGTTCTCTGGCGGTGAGAAGGCTCTGATCTCGCTGGCACTGCTGTTTTCGATTCTGCAGGTCAAGCCACCGGCATTCTGTCTGCTCGACGAAGTTGAAGCCGCCCTCGACGAGGCCAACGTGCGCCGCTTTACCCGCATGCTGCGCAGTTTCGCCGACAAGACCCAGTTTCTGGTCATTACCCACAACAAAGAAACGATGCAGGCGGTAGATGTTATCTATGGCGTCACTCTGCAGAAATCCGGCATTTCACGCCCGATTTCGATAAGACTTGAAGATGATGACAAAATCAAAGAATTCACCGTGAGCAAGGCAGGTATGCGCGAGCGAAATTATGCGGTCGCCGCTGCCGGAGCCACCGAGGAGAAACTGCAATGACCGAAGAACAGAAAAACGGCAGCGAAGAAAAGGCTCCCGCCACTCAGACCCGCCAATGGGATGAATCGCGGGTAATCGTTCTGCTGATCGGCCTCAGCCTTCTTATCGAAGGTTTGCTGATTTATTACCAGGCCGGCCCTTCGCAGGCGGTTGTTGCCGGTGTTACCGGTCTGGCCGGGGTTACCATGCTTCTGTTTGCCTGGCTGGTGCCATTCGAAGAGTTTGAAGAAACCAGACCGGTCGATGAAGAGGAAACCGACGAAGAACTCAGGCCCGCCGCGTTGCCCGATCAGACGATACAGCCAGGCCAGGTTATAGAAAAAGCCCCTGCTGCGGTTGCCGAAGAACTGGTTAAAACAGGCGAAGCCAGCGCAGTTCCTGGTGTTGCCGTCGTTGAAAAGGCGGTTGAAAAGCCGCTGGAAAAACCAGTCGAAAAGCCTGTTGCCCCTGTCGAAGAAGAAGAGCAGTTGTCATGGTTTCAGCGGCTGACAAAGGGGCTTACCAAAACGAGAACCGGCTTTGTCGGCAAACTCAAAAAACTCGTTCTTGGCAGTACAAAAATTGACGATAACCTTCTCGATGAGCTAGAAGAAGCCCTTTTTGAAGCGGATGTGGGCGTAAAAACAACTCAGGAGCTCCTGCAGTATCTGCACAAAAAAGTCGACGAAGAAGATATCACCGATCCAGACAAAATCTACGCAATCCTGCGCGACCAGCTGCGCGGCATGCTTACTCGCTTTTCTTCAGAACCGGTTTTCAACCCGAACGGCCTGACCGTGTTTCTCATCATCGGTGTGAACGGGGTCGGCAAGACCACGACAATTGCCAAACTCGCCCGCCGTTTCGTTAAAGACGGCAAAAAGGTCGTTCTGGCCGCTGGCGACACTTTCAGAGCCGCGGCCATTGATCAACTCTGCATCTGGGGTGAACGCGTCGGAGTCGAAGTTATCAGAGGCAGCGAAGGCGGCGACCCGGGTGCTCTGGTGTTCGATGCTATTCACGCAGCCAAGAAGCGCGAAGCTGACCTGCTGATCGTTGACACCGCCGGTCGTATGCACGTTAAGGCCAATCTGATGGCCGAACTGAAAAAGGTGCAGAAAATCGCCGAAAAGGAAAGCAATGGCGGCCCGCACGAAATTCTGCTGGTCCTCGATGCAACTACCGGTCAGAATGCCGTTCAACAGGCCAAACTGTTTAAAGAAGCTCTGCCGATAACTGGTCTGGTTGTTACCAAACTTGACGGTACCGCCAAGGGTGGCGTTCTCTTCGCGGTTGAAGAGCAGATCAGCGCTCCGGTCAAATTCATCGGCGTCGGTGAAAAGATGGATGACATGATGCCTTTCAACCCCGAACAGTTTCTCGAAGCCTTGTTCGCCGACGATTCTGAGAAAACCAAACAGAGCGATTACAACGTGGTTCAGTAAGCCTCTTCAGATTCTCTCGGCTGAGAGAGAATATTGAAACGAGGAATCGTCATCCCTGCGAAGCAGGGATCTAAGACCGTATTGACGAGATCGCCTATATCCGTTCCGGGCATGAACAAAGGAATAACGGGAGAAGATCGCCAGATATATAATGTGGCGGTGGGCTTAACGAACCGTCTGGTTGGCAGAATCGGCATTGGCCGCAGCCACGCTGTCGCAGAAAAAAAGCTGCTGCCAGAAATGCAGTTCTTCGCTGACTGAATTCTGCAATCCTTCTGAAATGGCGGCTGCCAGCCCGGCAGATTCGCTGCCGTTAATTGAGTCGATTCTGCCTGCAGTTTCAAGAAAAGTTGCGGCTGAACTTTCGAGTCGGTTGAGAAGCAGCGGGCTTTTGCTCAATTTATCGGCAATGACGGAACCTGGCCCGAGAAAGTTCTGTTCAAGCCATTTTAATGATTTTTCTTTGCTGACATTTTCATGATCGGCCTGACTGGCACCAGTCTGATAAAAAACCTGCCGGGTTTCCTCTATTTTGGCCGGATTTTTGATCAGGTCAATTTTCAACCGCAGAATCTCGTAAGCTTCGGCCGAAATCTCGCCTCTTGTCAGTTCAGCAATCGAGAATCCGAGATTCTTTACTCCGGTTTCCCATGTTGCAGATGCGATAAAACCGAGACTTGGTGGTCTGGTCGCGGCGCTGCCGTGGGCAAGAAAGAAACGAACCCATTCGCGGCTCAGATTGCCATTGTGTTTCTGACTGTCGGGGTGAGCAACCCGCTGTGCAATCGTGGCTTTTTCGCATAGATCAAGCAGTAGCTGGCATCTTGCCGCAAAATCGCCCTGAACAAAGGCACTCATGTCGCAGGCTGAAGCGTTGCCTGCAACAGACAAAAGCAGCAAAAAGAAAATAACAGTGCCCGCGAACCGGGCACTGTTATTTCTGATAAGCATCAGATCAGTTTTTGTTTTCCTTGGTTTCGAGAACACGGGTTTCGAAAGTGCTTTCCACGACAGTGACCGGAATCACCAGAGATCTTTCGTTGTTGTCCTGATCTTTGGCTTTGAGTTCGATGGTTACCTGTTTTTCACCGTTGATTTTCATCGGCATGTCTATGGCGTAGCTGGCTCTGGGTTTCTTGTCGAGATCGTTGATCTTGACTCCCGCAAGGTTGAGAGACGGAATCAGAGGCACAGCCGGACTGTTCGAAGGCATCAGGCTGCGGGCGCCGGCGCCATCATTGTCGCTTATGGTCAGAGTGGCTTCGGAGAGCGATCTGAATCCGGTATTGTCGAAGACGTGCACGTTGACCAGCAGGCGGCTGGCTCTGCGGAACTTCGGCACTGCATCGGCGAAGACGTCGGTTACCAGGATACTGTTCTGGCCGATCTGGCTTGGGTAGCCGGCACAGCCTTCGATTTCTTCATTGTTGAACGAGCTGATTTCAGCGCCGCCCTGCAGGTTGAAGCATTTAGCCGAGAGAGTACACTTCCCGAGCTGGCTCACATCATTCGGAACCGGGCCTGAGTCATGAATGTTTTCGTCGAGTTTGAAGACCCAGCGGCGGTTGTCGACCTGCGAGACCAGTTCAATTTCAAGGCTCGGCGGGTCGTTGTCGATGCGTTCAACTGCTTTGATAAGGTTGTTGTCGACGAGTATCTTCTCTTCGTCAGCGACCGACATACCCAGATCCTGGCAGGCCTTGGCGTGATAGAACTGGTGGGTGATATCGCGGGCATCAGAGCCGATACCATCGTAAACCGAGCCCATAACCGTGTAATTAAGTGTGCCTATCCAGTTTTCGAAGGGCTGATTCTTCTGGAACGGGCCATTCGGGCCGTATTCTTTGATGGTCGTTGTGAACGAGGCACCATTGGTCCAGTTGTTGTCAGCGTAGAAACCCGGATCATCAGCTCCCGGGATAAGCTTAACGGCCGAACCGGAAATCTTGGCTTCGGGCTTGAAGATTTTATTGTCTTCAGAATTGTCGAGAACGTTGGTTTCATTCTTCAAGGTCTGGTAGGCGGCGAAGAAGTCTTTGAATTCGGCGTGCGGGTTATTGTCATAGGCAGCAAAACCCACATTAACATCGGTCACATCATCGCCGGTGGTCTGAATAACCGGGGTCGGGTTGTCACCAGGTGCCTGAACCAGTGTCGGAAGCGTCACGTCGCGGGCCAGCACTTCGATGCTGTCACCGCCGGCATTGAAGAATTGATTGCCTGAAAATTTCCAGCTCTGGTTAAGAATGAAGTTTCCGGCAGGTTCGCCACCATTGGCGAGTTTCATGCGGCCGAGAACGTGAATCGGGTTGGTGCCGGCAGAGTGATTCGTGCTGAGTGAATCTTCGTCGGCAAACAACGGAACCATACTGCTGAAGCGCTTTTCATTCTTGCCGTCGCCGAGGTCGTTGGTTACCCACGATACTCTCGGGTAGATTATTTCGAGGTTAAGACTGTAGGTTTCGGGGTCTTTTGGAGTGTTGATCTTTTTGATCGACTCGGCCGGAACCACGATATTGACAGAATATTTGCGGTCGCTGAGCAGGGTTTTGCTGACACCCGGGTCGGTGCAGCTGCCCTGGGCAACGAGAATGCCGCGGTCATGTCGCACGTCAGCTCCAAGGGCGGTTGTTGGTGTGGCAATCTGGTATGGGCCATTGGGGCGCAGGTAGAGTGCCCACTGTATGAAACCCCAGTCTTTATCGTCAGGTTCATTCTTGAGGTCGGTTCCGTGTACGAATTCCGGATCGCCGCCTTTGGCTCTGCCCGGGTTGAACACGTCAGATTTGATCTTACTCTTGATATCGCTGATGCTGCCCGCCGGATTGTAGTTGTAAACATGGGCGGTTGCCGCTTCGTTATCGATTTCAGAGATGTTGGCCGGAACTTTGTAAGGAAGCGCCGGGAACAGGTTGGGAATCTCTTTGTACAGCTTGGCGTAGTAGCGGTAGTCCCAGACGCCTATGCCGTCATAGGTTTCCAGATTCAGGTCGACTGAGCCGGTATAGTTGGCGTCGCGAACGAACTGGGCGTCGAAGCTGATTTCGATGCCGCTGAAGCTGTTGTCTTCGATAAAGTCGATCTTCGAGCCGGCGCCTTTGGTTGCTGGCGCAACACCGGGCATGTTTTTCCGGGTGGCAGGTTTCATGCTGATGTTGGTGACGAAGCTCGGGCTCTGATTAAGATTCAGGCTCTTTGCAACGACTTTTACCATAAAGGGTTCCAGGTTGACGGTTGTGGTGTTTGCCGTCAGCTGGTGCGGTCTTGAATTATTGCTGGTCGGGAAAGTGAAATAGTTATAGGTCATTGAACCCCTGATAACATAGTTACCTGGGTGCGGGAACTTATAAGTGAAGGTTCCGAGTTCGCCTTCACCGTCTTTGGCTGTTACCAGGCTGTTGATGACTTTGTAATCGTCGATGCTGTTGCCTTCTACCCAGTCGACAGACCATTTGATCGAGGTTGGTCTACCGGCAGCTTCAAACATATTCGACGGGAAGCCGCAGAACTCGTTGTCGCCGTTTTCGTCGTGCCTATATTCGCCTTTGTCGTTAGGAATAGTGTTGAGCTTGACGTTGGCATAAAGCTTGGTGTTGGTGGTCGGGTCAACAATGTCACCCATCGGCTTGAATTCCTGGAATTTGCCGTTGATGTAGGGCTTGTAACCTTCAACCTTGAAAACCAGAGAGTCGTGTTCGCTGATTGAGGGATTGTCGGTGATTGAATTGTAGGCAATATCAGGCTTGTCACCCTGGGTAACAATAATGCGGTGAACCGAAGTGCCTTCGTAGTTTGCCGGAATCTTGGCAAGGTTGACGACCGCAAGTTCGCCGGGAAATTTTGAAGCTTTGGGAGTATCCACATCATCGCTGACGCTGAAGGTCGGGGTGCGCCACTGCATGGTGCCGCCAGCCTGAAGAACTGCATGCCTCACCCAGTAGTCATAGCCGGCTTTGACTTTGCCACGGTCTTCTTCGGCTCCGAGAGCGCCAGTGCCCTGTGGATATCTTTTAACGGTTTTAAAAATTTCCTGTTTCAGTTTGACGATTTTGAAATCGTCTGGTTGCGGGCTACCGGTAACGTCAACAATTTCTTCTACCTTTTCACCATCAGGGCTGGTGGTAACTTTGATTCTTTTCCAGCCAGAGGTGGAATCATAATATGATGACTTGTCAGGTGAGTTAACTTCAACTATGGCCGCAGCCATTTCTGTGTCAGATGGGAGCTTTTCAGTTCGTAGAACATACAAATAACCATCACCGTCGATGCCGATATCGTCGACAATGCCATTCAATACGCCAAGAGGTTCGGCAACCGGGTTGTCATTGCTGACGTAGTCGAGTTTCTGTATCAGGCCGGTATTTTCATAATATTCATAGGCGATACCACCGCGACCCCACCATGAATCCTGGACCACAAACTTGTCGGCATCTGAACCGTAGATGAAGTCCATGCCGCCGCTGTTGCCAAAGTCTGAAGAAACACCGATGACCTTGAGGTTTGCCGGGGTTACGCCGATGCCTTTCAGGTAATCACGGTTGGTAATTATATTCGAAAAGTTGGTGCCTTCGGCATCGGTTGAAATATCGTAGGCAGTGGTTTTGCTCAGATCGCTTGCAAGAACCACACGCAGGGCTGCGTTGATCGAAGAGTCTGCTGTGAACGGACCTTTGCGGGTTCCCTGCGGGTTGAAGCCGTAGCGGCTGCCCTTGGTCGAAGTTACAACTGTAACTGTTGAAAGCTTAGTGAGAATACTGTTCTGACCAATTGAACCGCCGGGAATACAGTTGTCACCGCAATATTTGCCGTAGGCTTCGCGAACATCGACATCGAGCGAAGAAAGCATGCCGGCGCTCTGTTCTGCCGGGCTGCTGCAGGGATTGTTGTCTAAAGCGGCGTAAAGATCAAGGGTTTTCTTGCGATGTTTGTAAATGCGCTTAACAATACATGAAAAGAGAGTGTTCGGGTTATTCTGGTGGCCAGCTGCCCCCTCATTCCAGAGCTTTAGAGGTTTCATGCTGCCGTTCTTGCCGATGGTGCCATCGAGAGCTTCACCTGCAAACTGCGGGTGGTGGGTGGTTCCGTAGGCATAATAGGCAACGCCGGCAAAATGCGACGGTATGATAACCTTGTTCGGGTCTGACTCATGGGCAAGACCAGAAGTGGCGGAAAATGTGCCATCCCAGATCGGTGTCCCGATCGCGCCGTCTTTGGCATTGAGAAATCTTACTTCGGTCGGGCCGCCGAAATTAACCGCATAGGTGTAAGTTTTGCCGGCAATACTGAAGTTTCTTTTCCAGTGGCTGCCTTCAGTGGCTGAGCTCATGTGCGGTGTGCCGGGGCGGATATACTGCGAAATGCCATCCTGAGTCGGTTTGACGACCTTAAGGTAGATGGGCGAGTCGGCTTCGAAACTCATTCCGACCGGCAACCAGCCCACGGGGGCGTCTTCCCAGGAACCGGCAGTTTTTGACGAGAGAAGGAAAATCTGTTTCTGCTGATTGACTGCCAGGCCGCTGACCTTGCCGGTCATGGTGTTCAGGTTGAACAGCTTCATACCATCATCCTTAAATGGCTTGCCTGTCGAATAGTCATTCATGCGGAAAACCCCGTGATTATCGAGGTCTTTCGACAGCAGTACATAAGCTACGCCATTCATTACCGGTGCTTCGGCGTAAGCTGTACCGGTAAGCCCCGCGAACAGCAGCAAAGCAGCTGAAGCTGCAAGTTTAATCGAATGCTTGAGATTCATACTTTTCCTCCCCGAACAGACTGGAGCCAAAGGTCGTCAGTTAGAAACAGCCTTCTTGAAATATTCCTGAATGAAATCACGATGGTCTTTGCTGACCTCGTGCTTCTGATAAATGTAATCAACCACGGCAGGCGTCATGTTCAGCCCGCCTTTGAGAACGAAAGAAGTCAGACGGCGGTCGTCGCAGTTGACCAGGTTGTCGTTGCGGTTGCTCAGCCATGCATTGAGTGCGGCGCCGAGCGTCAGTTTGCCCTCTTCCTCGTTGAGTTTTTCAGAAAGGTTGCCGAAAAAATCAGGCATCGGGTTGACGCTGAGCATCTTGCTGCTGATTCTGGCAAATTCAAACGAACTGTTAAAGACGAAGCCGATTTTATAGAATTTGGAAACGGCCTCGACACCCTCGTACACATCATCGAGAATCAGCGAGAAGACCTGGCTGGTTTCCTCGAAAGATGCGTGCCCTGCATATTCTGCAGAAATATTGAGTTCGTTAAGTCTTGCCTGCAACTTCTGGATCTCCTGGTTCAAATTGCGCGAGTCGCCAAAAAAAGCCGAGTCGATTCTGGCTTTCTCTTTATTATACTGGTCCTGAGATTTTCCGGAAGTTCCGCCCGCGATTTTTGTACCCTGTAGTTTTTTCAGGTTTTCAAGATAGGTATTTTCGATCTTTTTCTTCTCTTCACTAAGTTTTTCCATTTCGGTCTGAATGGTTTTTGCTTCTGATTCTGCCTTCTGGCGACGTTCGAGGCTCTTGCCTTCCTGGTTGCCCTTGAGTGCCGACAGTTTGAAGCGTCTGGCGGAAGCATCGAATTCTTTCATCAGCGGGTGCAGCATGACGGCATCAGCGACATTGACATAGCCGAACTGCGGTGCTTCCTGGGCCATTGCCTGGCCGGAAATGACCAAAAGAACTGCTGAAACGAGAAGCATGAGGCGAATCAGTTTCATTTACCATCCTCCGATTGTGGTGTGCGATATCAGGGCAACATTTGGGTTGCCGATTGCAGTTTCTGAACGCATTGTGTTGCCGCGTGGTATGCGGCAGTTTATTCTGACTGACAACGGGCTTTTCGGCGCTGTTGAACTTGGTTCGCAAAAGACCGACTCGACGTCGCGGCAGAGAGTCGTGCGGTAAACACCGTCGGCGCCGGGTGGTGGAACTGTGCCGCGTGCCAGACTCTGAATGTCGTTGCCGCCTACGGTTTCGCGAAATCTTGAATAATTCAGATGCCCTTCGCTGGTAAGCGTAAAAATGTGATAAATCAGTTCTGCATCGGTGTTTTCGGTGGCGGCATAGCCAGTCTTGGCTGGAGTAGACTCGGTAAGCGCCAGAACTTTGCTGCCACCGGCCGAGAGGTCGGCAGATTCGGTTGCATGCATTGCGCCACGGAAATAGTGCAGAGCAAAGTCGGCTTTCTCGTTTTCGATGATATTACCCGGAAAAGTCAGGCTCGACGGGTATGAGCTTTTCTTGATCGAGGTGCTTATCTGACGGCTGGCGAGTTTGAGCTGATTGATGATGTTCTGGGTCCACATTGTCTGGCTGCTCATGCGGGTGCCGCCGGAATACAGGCTGAAGAGGGCGGCCATGAACAACGACAGAACCCCGGCGGCAATGAGAATTTCTGTCAGGGTAAAAGCCTGTCGCTGGCTTTTTATGGTGAATTGTGTTGTTGTAAGGGTGTTTTTCATGGATTAATCACGATTGATCTTGACGGTTTTTTTAATGTCGTAGTCCCAGCTTTCGCCCCTGGCGGTTTCGACGACCGAGTTGATCGTCAGTTCGATGATCGCAGTATTGTGTACTTTACTTGTTTCTTCAGAAATTTCCTGGGCGGCGATGTTCAATGCCTTTATGCCATACTGCGCCTTGTTGAACGGCTCTTTCATAAGGCCGCTGATGTTGGCCGGCAGAGGCGACATGTTGAGAACGGCGTTGGTATCGCCGGCCGGAACCTTGGTCACTTCCGATCGAATATCAGCCATGAATTCGTTCAGCCAGCGTTTCTCTTCGCCTCCGTCGATCGAAAAATTCTGGGTCAACAGACGGTTATTGGCGAAATCGCCCTGACGATAAAGAAAAATCGGGCCCGGGTTATACTTCGAAATCGCTTCTTCGGGTGCATCGAGGTTTTTGATCTGGGTGAAGTCGAACAGCGGGTTTCGACCCTGAGCCAGACATATTGCGTCGTAGAGCTCGCGATGCAGAAATTTTATCTTGAGCATTGCATGTTCGACGCCGGCCCGGGCGATAAAGTGGGCCTGCAGTTGGGCGTAGCTGGTGACATTCGAGCGGTTGTACTGCTGCGTGTTTTTGATGATGTAAGTTGCGAGCAGCCCGAGAACGGTTGCAAAAACGAGAACCAGAGGTATGGCCATGCCTTTTTTATGCATCGGGTTGCCTTTCAATCAAGATTTGCTTTCATGGTGAACAGTTCAATAGCTCTGTCGTGGCCGTCGCGGTTTTTCCATGAAATTTTGAACAGAATTTTTTTCATGACGCAGTAATTGTTTGAACCGGCTCCCTGCTCGGCGCCAAGCTCGAAGGCTCCGATGGTCGAGGTCGCGGGCTGAAC
>JAKQKW010000143.1 GCA_029560455.1 Candidatus Rifleibacteriota bacterium | reverse complement strand
ATACAATCAATTTCAGCTGAAAGACAACTTGCACAGATATTATATGCCTGATAAAATCAGGGGATACGCTTTTTTGAAAAAATAAAACCCCAGATTGATTGATCAAGGATCTGCCATGCTGAACCAGTTTTTGTCACGAATAAGAAAAATTCTGCCGACCGCCCTGATAGCGGTTTCTTTCCCGATAATAGCGAGCGGTTCTGAAGTTGCCGGCACCATAATCAAAGTCCAGGAACTTCTAAAACAGAAAGATTACCAGACCGCCAAAACCATAATTGCAAAGAGCCTCAAAAGCAATCAGGATTCATGGCAACTCTGGATGTCGCTCGGCTATGTCTTTGAAGCCAACCAGGAATACGACAAGGCCCTGGCAGCATTTATGCAGGCGTCTGAGCTTAAAACCGGCATCGATGGCCTTGAAGCCAAAATCACCCGCCTGCAGGAACTCGCCAAAAATCAGGCACCCAGACAATCAGAACCTGAAACGCCGGCCCAGAAAGCGGCCAACCTGATGGCACAGGCCCACAAACTTTTCGATCAGGGCCGAACCCTCGAAGCCGGCCGTCTGTTTGTCGAAGCCGTCGAAATCGATCGCAGCCTGCTCGCCAGAGACATCGACCTGATTGAAAAATGCCTCGCTTCATTCAAAAAAAACACTGACGAGCCCGAGAACCAGTTTTATCTCGGCGCCTTCTTTTTCTACGCCGGACAATACACCTCATCTGAAGCGGTTTTAAAAGAATTTGTCGAAAAATACCACGCCAGCGACAAGCTTGCCATCGCTCAGCGCCTGCTTAAAGAAAGTCGCGAAATCATCGCCCAGGCAGTTGCTGCAAATCTAGCTGCAACCAGAGCTGAAGCCGAAGCAAAAGCGCACAGAGAAGCTGCAGACAAAGCTTCTACTACAGTCAACCTCGAAACAAAAACAGCCAAAAACCCGGGCAAAGACAAACAGCCTGAGATAATTCCAGATTTTTCACAGGAACAGAACCAGCAGAACCTTGAGCAAAACCTCAACGGTGAGCACCCGGCGCTTGTTTACGCCCGCAAAAAAGCGCTCACTCTGCTTGAAGAATACGAGCACGAAAGCGATGTAGAAAAAAAGGCCGGCCTGATCTGGAACATCGGTCTGCTGCGCCTGCCGATTCCGGAAGTGATGAACAGCTTCAACGGCTTTCTTGCCTCTGACAATGTCGATACAGTATTCGCCACCCTCGAAGCCCTCGAAAAAATAGATCAGCCAGGCGCGGCGATGTGCCTGCAGCAGCTTTACAAACTACTCGGCAATGATGATTTCAGAGTAGTTTACCGCACCATCAAAGCTTTTGGCCGACTGCCCATGAGCGCCGACCGCGTTGTGCCGCGCATTTTCAAAATCTACGCCGAAGAAAAAATGCCAGCCCGCCGCATGCTGATCGAAAATACCGTTAAAGCCTACGGCAATGATGCGGTCACCGTTCTCGACGCCATGCTCAAAGAAGCACAGCGTGGCGATAAAAGGCCGATTGCCGAGCTTCTCAGCGCCATAACCGGCGAAGAGATAGAATCCCTGATCAACAAGAGCTGAATACAATAACCCATGCAAAAACAGACCCAGAATAGCACCACAACCAGGTCAATCCAGACACCCGCACTGTTCAGGTCTGCCCCTGCGACCTGCAATTGCCGGCACACTGCAAAAACCGGAGTTACTCTGGTTGAAATTATGGTCGCCGCAGGCGTTCTCGCACTGTTGCTGCTGATCGGCTTCAAGGTTTTTACCGGTTTTTCAAACTCCTTTCAGAAAGGCAGCTGGGCCCTGAGCACCCAGAATAAGCTGCGCAATGCTCTGACTTTTGTGCGTGAAGAAATGCAGAAAGCCACGGCAATGACAGTCGTCAGCCTGAGCGGCACCACCATTACCGAAGCTAACTACGAATTTCTGCTCAACAGCAACGACACTCTGACCGGCAATGCCACAATCGCAAAATGGGCAATCTGCCTGCCTTACGTCGCCAGTGATCCCGACAGCCCGGGCGCCACATTCAGATGTGAACTGTCACTCGCAGGCGGAGACCTGATTTACAAAAAAACGCTTGAAGACGGCTCTGACCCGAAAAGCAAAGAAAAGCTCTACTCGGGCTACAAAGTCATCGACAATGTTTCCGAAATCAAACTGGCACTCGAACCATTCGACCCCGACAACAACACTGCCGGCAGCCTTGTTTCGCTGAACGTCAAAGTCGTACACCCCGACAGCAACGCCCACCCCGACGCGCATGTAACCGCTCAGACCGGCGCCAAGATCGAAGTGGCCGTTAAGAGAGAATTATGACCGACCATAAGCGAAAAGGCATCACCCTCACCGAAATTATGCTGGCCGTAGCCATACTCGGCTTTATTATTCTGCCAATTTTCGGGCTGCTTAATTACACCAACCGCGGTACCCGCGAACAGGATGCCGAAGGCATCGCCGCCAACCTCGCAAAAGAAGAGATGAATCGCCTGATGTTCGTCATCAGCCGCGACAATCTTCTTTCAGGAGCAGGCTCGGCGCAGGCCTGGTCTTTTGGTGCCGACTACGAGGTCAAGGGCAACAAATTTACCGGCGAGTACACGGTTTTTCCATTCAACAACACTGAACTTGCGTTTGCCATACCGGCATTCAAATTTCACGACCCGATGGGCTGCAACAACGGTATCGAAGCCAACGCCGCTGGAGCTCTCGAAGCTCCGAAAACGATGACGCTGGCAGAGGTTTACCCCGACTCGGCCGACAAATGCCGTCTTGCCGACATCCGCCTCGTTGTGCGCTGGCGTCTGCCCAGCGGCGAATATAACGATATAAGCCAGCTGCAGCTGCTGGCCAGGAGGGCTTTTCTTGACAAGGAATAAACAAAACCGAACCGGGCTGGCGCTGCCGCTGGTGCTGACCTTCGTCGTCTGCATCATGGTCTTTGCCTCGGCCCTGGTTTATTTCCGCAAGGAATCGAAACAGCAGAACCTGTCGAACCTGCATTTTCTGCAGGCAAACTTCATGGCCCAGTCGGCAATTCAGATGATGCTGCTCAAACTGAGCGCCTTTCCGCAGGAAGCCTGCGATGCCGGGGTGCTGTCACTCGGCTATTGCCCTTTTCGCGGCATCATCGCCGGCAGTAACCTCAATGCTGCCGGCACCGGCAACCCGCAGGCCCTCAAAGAATTCTTTTCTGACTGCAATACGACGAAGTTTCCATGGAAAGCAACGAGTATCGATTCGAGCACCGGCAAATTTGCGGTAACCGATTTCAAGGTCATCAGCGCCTTCACCAACCCGGGTGAAAGGCAACTGGTGATTTCGGCCCAGATAAAGGCTCTTGGCGAAGCCACTCTCAATCGTGGCAAAATGGAAACCCGCAAGGAAGAAATGATCAAGACCGTTAAACTGACCAGGGAAAACTGATGTACCAGGGAGGAAATATGTTCCGAAAAAAAATCTTTGCTGCGATCGTTATGATTGCCATGACGGTGCCGGCCCTGTTTGCCTGCTCGCTGCCCGCCGAGCCATGCGCGGCAATCGTGCCGATAAATGCTGCCGCAAGTGGCATGAAACTGGTGCAGGACGGTAACACTTTCTTTTATGTGGTTCCACAGGGCACCTCGGCGCAATTCAAGGTCGTCTGGGATCCGGC
>JAKQKW010000122.1 GCA_029560455.1 Candidatus Rifleibacteriota bacterium | reverse complement strand
CTGGAGGGCAAAACGCGGGCGATTGCCGCAGGATGCGGCTTAGAGCCCGTGTTCCGGTCGTGCGAGCAGAGGGAGCAGATGGAACTATGAGGGTGCGAAGATCGCAGAGCGTTGCAACGACTGACATGCCGTAACACGCTGTTGGAAAGAAAAAAGTTTGCCTTCGCCCAAGGTTACTCGAATTTGAAGCGGTGGTCGTGAACCGAGAGGTGGCCGTTCAGATGCCGGGTAGGCTGGTGGCAGACGATACAGTTGGTGCCGGGGGATTCGGGCGGGTGGTCTTTCTGGTCGGCGTGGCAGGTGAGGCAGTATTGATCCTGTGTCAGATACTGCGAATTGTTTTCGGTTTTGATATCGCGGAAATTCTGGCAGTAATCGCAGGTAAGACCGGTTGCCAGAAAAAAGCGTGATTTGAGAAATTCCCACTGGCGCTTGCGGTCTTCGTAGGTCTCGTCGCCATGAAAATTTTCGGGTGACTGACCAGGCTTGGGCGTTAGACCGGAGAAAAAGTCCATCAGATTGTCACCGGGCCTGTAACCAACCGGAAAATTGTATTGCCCGCTGTTGTCGATGCCAGAGGTATGACATGAAGTGCAGATCATTTCCTGGCGTTCGGGCGTCATGCTTTTTAATGAAGTTATATATTCGGGCGATCTGGTTCGGATATGATTCAGGCCAGGGCCGTGACAAGCCTCACAGCCAACTCCGGCTTCGGCAAAGCTGTCGTTCTCGGCCGAGAACCCGGTTGTGTGGCAGCCAGCACACTGTTTGAGCCAGTAGCGCGAGCGCCAGCCGTAATCGTTGACCGGCAGCCATTCTTTTTTGTTGAGATCCCAGATTTTGGGCAGCACAACCAGCGTTCCGCTGGCTTCGGCGACGAAGCGGTGAACATAATGCGAGCCAAGCACCCAGGCGATTTTTTCGCGCGGCACTCCGAGATCTTCGATCGGAATTTCCTTCTGGTTGTCGAGGTTTCTGAAACGTCGTGTCATGCGGGCGTGCGGGCTGATTTTCCACTGGTCGTAGATGTCGAGATGACATTCTTTACATGATTCTGAGCCTGCGTAATTACGATTGTCGAATGCCTTAGGGCTGTGCATACTGCCCTGAAAAACGTCGGTGCCTGCCGGGTGGCATTTTGCACAGAGCTGCCCTTCGTTGTTCGGGTGATTCAACAAATAGGTGCTGAAATTGTCGTTGCTGCTCGGGCTGATCGCAAGGGGGGCCCATGGCTGCGAAGCCACTGGTGCAGCATGTGGTGAATGACAGGTCAGGCAGCTCATGAACTCACCGTCTTCAAGCGGCAGGCCGCTGCCGGCTGCCACTTTGATGCCGGTCGGGTGCAGGGTCATCGATTCCATGGCGTGGCAGCTGACGCACCATTGTCCGGCACCTTTTTTCAGACGCGGGTCGACTCTGGTTTCGGCAGTTGTAGGCTTTTGTCCGGTTTCGGGCGGCATGTAGTGGCAGGTAAAACAGCCGGCCTCTTCGGCCATTTTCTGATGGTCTGCCGCAAAAAGGCTGCCGGTGACTGTAACTGTTGACAACAGCATGCCAAGGCCGATAATGACCGGAAATCTAAGTTTTGCAGAGGTCGGTTTCATGTCTGGCTGTTTTCGTCGAGCTCGATTTCGCCGAGAATATCGTCGATCTGGGTTTTCAGCAGTGCGGGGTCTGGTTTGCCTTCATCAAGGCTGGCGCGCAGTTTGCGCAGTTTGATGAAACGCTGGCGGTATTTATCCTGCAGTTCGTTGACCGCTTCGCATAGAACCTGCCCCTCGTCGCCTTCGCGCAGGCGCAGAGATGCATGCTGCAGATTTCCGGCCGAAATTTTCTTCAGCTGACCGGCGACTTTGAACATCGGCCCGATCAGGCGATGCGAGATGAAAATCGTCAGAATCAGCAGCATTACCGACATCAACAGAAAGCTGAGCCCATTGGTGACGATAATGGCCGGTTTCAATATTTCCCAGGTCGAGCGCAGGCGATTGTGGGCCGACAGAAAGCCTTCCTGGATGTTTTTGCTGGTGATCCGGTAGAGAAAGAAGCCGTGCAGAATCGAGCCGAAAAACAATACCAGTGACATGAAGGCCACCAGTCTGATCTGATAGGATGGTAATATCAAATAATGTTTGCGCGATTTCTTGTCCATAGAAAAGGGCTCCTTAACGGTTTTCGCCAGAATCAGCGGTTTTTTGCCCGGGTGTTACCTGGCATTTAATCTGGAGAATCGGGTTTATCCAGTAGTCGATGTTGTTTCTCAGTTCGATCATATGACGCATGAGTCTTGATTTGCGACTTTCACGCAGTTTCTGCTCACGCAGTGAGCGGGTGGCAACCGCCGGGTCTTCTTCGGGGCGGGCGCTGACCAGGTAAAGATGAGTGCCGGCCTGATCAGAGAAACCTTCGACCAGAACTCCAGGCGCGAGACCAAGAAGTTTTGCAAAAACGCCTTCTGGCAGGTCGTTTTCTGATTTCCAGCCGATATCGCCGCCAACGCTTTTATAAAGAGCAATGCTGTGGCTGGCATTGAGTTCTTCAAAGCTGGTGCCACTGGCATGCTGCGCGAGAATTTCGCTGGCCGAAGCGGTGTCTGCTAGCAAAATTGTTTTTAAATGCAGGCGCACCCTTGGCGTTGCGGTGCCGGCCTGCCCGGATTTTTCAGTTTCGTTTGCAGTAGCAGCCGGTTGACTGAAAAGATACTGGCGCTCGGCTTCGGCAAGCTCTTCGATGAGAAAAGCGGCCCGGGCGACCGCGTCATCGTCGGTGTCATTTCTGCCGGCGGCGGCAAAATCAGTGATTTTCTGCTGAAATTCAGGCTTGCGGTCGAGACCGTTTTTGCGTGCCCCTTCGGCCAGCAGCAGGGTTTCGAAGAAGTCTGTGGCAAAGGCGGCTTCAGAAAGCTGTTTTGCCCTGATTCCGGATATGTTCTGAATTTTTTTGAGTTCTTCAAGACTGATGCTGGTCTGGCCAACTTTCATTGCCAGGTGTTTTCGCCCGAGAATAGAGTCAAAATCGGCCCAGAGAAAAAAGCTCATCAGCGCAAAAGTCATCAGCAGCAGAAAACCGATAAACATAAAAACCGCCCGTTGTGACACGAGCAGCATTTCATGGTTGTCGATAACTGTAATTTTTTCGAACATCTTACCTCTCGCCGGCGAGCCCGATTGAACCCGAGGCGGTCATCGCGGCAAGGCCCGCAAAGAATTCGTCTAAATCGCTGGGCCCCTGATGAGAATACGCGACTTTGCCGTCGGGTGCAACTACAAAAACCGCCGGGGTCGACACGACACCCCACTGATCTGCGGTTACCCAGGTATCGGAGGCGACTCTCTCCATAAGCACTGGCAGCTTAAGGTCACGCTTCTGACAAAAATTTTGCAGTGCTTTTTGCATTTTTTCGGTGTCGAGCGAAACGAACCAGGCTTTGAGATCGGGGCGGCTGAGAGCCATGATGCGGTTCTGCGCCTCAGGAATTTCTTCGAGGCATGAATGGCAGAACAGTGACCAGTAGAAGATGATGTTCCAGCTGCCAGATGCGGGAAAAGTCTGCTCGCTGCCGCCCGTGTCAGTCAGGCGACAGGTTGGCGCAACCGTGCCGGGCTGAAGCAGGCGCGATGGCTCGCCGTTTCCTGCGCTTATCACTGGCATCGAGGCCTGCAGTGAGACAGAAAGCAGACAGGCCAGCATAACGCTGAGCAGAGTTTTACAGAAGTTTACTGATGGCATATTCGATTTCCTTTTCTTTGGCGGGGTCGTAGCCGAGGTGGTCGTAGAGAACCTTGCCCTGACGGTCGATAAGCAGAGTGCGTGGCAGAACACTGACATTGTAGCTGCGGATAAGGGTGCTCTGTTCGTCGATGGCGACGAGATAGGGGATCTGCTGAGGAAACTTTTTGATGAAGCGCTGAATTTTCTTCAGCGGAAAGCCCGGCGGATGCACTCCAATTATCGTCATGCGGCTTTGCAGTTTCTCGTGCAGGCGTATGACGAACGGTATTTCTTCGATGCAGGTGCCGCAGGTCACCGACCAGAACACCAGCAGCATCGGCTTTTCGGTAAACTGACCGGCCAGCCTGAACTGCTGCCCGTTGATGTTGGCCAGCGTCACCCCTTCGAGAGAAGAAATGCTGCCGGGTTGCGAATCAGGAATGAAGAGGTTGATCAGCAGAAAGCTGAGAATCGCCAGGATAAGAAGTATGGCATGATTGCGATTCATTAATCAGTCATGTTTTACCATGGTTCCGGCAAAGGTGTCGCCCCAGCGGCGGTTTTGCTCGCCGGTATGAATTTTGTAGATCTCAAAAAGGTTGGCAATCATCGAAACCAGAAACAGCGGCATGACGATAAAAAGGCTCGCCAGTTCAGAGAGCACCGGTATCGGTATGATGTAGATTGCTGCTGAAATAGCTGAGACCAGCAATGGCAGTGCTGGTATGATGTTGCGCCTGATCGACATCATCATTGTGATCGGCCGACCGGCCAGATCGGTGACTCTGATGTTCATCGCCTTTTTGCCCGGAGTCTGCCCTTCGAGCGGGCCAAACTGGAACGGCATATCTTTGATCAGCATGACAATGCCGGCCGCAAGAAAAACGAGAAAATTGAATAGAGCAGCCAGATTGACCGGTTTCTGCGGTAGCAGAAAGAAGGCGGGCAGAGTGATGATGATCGCCGGAACCGTGATCATGACCATGTCGATAAAAGTGCCGATGAAACGCTTGAAAATCAGTTTCTGCAGAAACGAATCGACTTCTGCGAGTTTCTTTTTGACCTCTTCGGGCGAGGGCATCTTGATTTCTGGTTTAACCGCCGGTTTTTTTACTTCTGGCATCTTGTTAAATCCTTTGATTATGCGTAAATATTAATTCCAGGTTCTAAAAAATAGACCATCCTCAAAGTTTAGTCAACGAACATTCTGCTAATGGTAACTGTTTGAATAAAGCTTATTTGGTATATAAAAAAGGCACGGGGAGAAGTCGGGATTGCTTTTTCGTAAGCTTGTTTTGCACAGGATGTGCTTATGCAGAATCGCGCAGGATAGAGCGGTTCTGCTGAGCGAAAACTTAATAACAAATTAAGCTGGAGCACCCGTCAGCATCTATCCTGATGCTGACGAGTATCGCAGACCTCCTGTCTGCAAAAAAGCAACCCGACTGATAGACCGGGCCGCCGAGTCGGTAAATCAGATTTTAATTTTACAGGAATCAATAATATGATTGCATGCTGTTGGAACTTAAATGACAAACCCTGCCGCTGAAACGCCAAAGCCGCCCGTAAGAAACGTTTTTGCGGTTAAACTGCTCGGCCTGCCGCTGAGCCGCCAAGACAATCTCGTCTGTTTCATGGTGATCGTTCTTGCCGTATTTCTGCAGATCAGACTGCAGCATACCTTTCTGGGCGAGGGCTGGTTCGCACTTTTGGGCTTTATTGGCTACGTCGCCCTGCGTCTGTGGCTCTTGAACCGCCGCTACCCTGAACCGGGCGAAATCATACTCGAAG
>JAKQKW010000094.1 GCA_029560455.1 Candidatus Rifleibacteriota bacterium | reverse complement strand
CAAACAGCGCCAGTTTCAGATAGAAACCGGCGAAATCAGGTTCGGAGGCGTTGACAACAGTCTCGACCCACATATCTTTGTCAAATCTGAAGGGCAGATTCAGAGCACCAAGGTGTTTCTGACGCTGCAGGGGCAGGTTTCCTCATTTACGCCACAGATTTACTCGACACCACCCATGTCTGAAGGCGACCTGCTGGCGCTGCTCACCCTCGGCCGTGACCTCAACACCGCTATGCACAGCGATTCAAAAGAGCTTTTCGAAACCGAAATCCTTGAGGGTCTCAAGAATTCTTATATTTCTGCCCTGATCGGCAGCACGATCTCGACCGCCCTGAACCTCGATGAACTTTTTCTTTCTTCGCTTTTCGACCGCACTTCGGGTAAATCACGGGCATTCATCCGGGTTGGCAAATACATTGGCAAAAATATCTTCATGGCCTACGAGGGCACCATGGAACAGGGGCAGGATGAAAGCTACATTTTCGAATACAGACTTCCCAAAGGTTTCGTGGTAAATATCGAATTTAAGGAACCAATCAAAGAACAGCGCATCGGGGTACGCTACGGCTGGAAATTCTGGTAAAATTCGAACGGGTACAATGAATGATTCTTGAAAAAATCGAATCTCTGTTGAACGTGAGAGCCAACGAGTGGCGCGAAACCGGCTTTTTCTGGCTGTTCACTTTTCTCTGCTGGTTTTCTCTCGCACTCGGCGACTCAATTTCTGACACCCTGTTCATCAAAAGGGCAGGGGTTGAAAACCTGCCGGCAATGTTCATGATCTGTTCGATTTTCGCGATTCCGGTAAGTGTGCTGCTGACCCTGATGCATGGCCGTGTGGAAAAGCGCACCCTGACTTTTGCATCAGGCATTGTCTCAGCCCTGGCGATTGCCGGTGCCGTGCAGGTCATTCATACAAGCGACCAGCAGACAACTACCGGTTGCTACGTTCTTTATTTTATCACCAATATTCTGATGTTCGTCATACCGGTTGTGCTGTCGGTGCTGATGAGTACACAATTCAACGCCCTCAAGGCAAAACGGCTGCTGCCAATAATATTCAGCGGTGTGATTGCCGGCAGAATCGCTGCCGGTCTCTGCCTTAACTGGCTGGCGGCAATTTATCCGGTACCTGATATTCTCAGAGCCTGGCTGATCATTCATATTTCGGCATTTGTCTTTTTCATTATCGGCAGTGGCAGCTTTATCAAACCACAGATTCAGGCTTTTCTCACTCAGCCGAGTGAGCGCAAAAGAGTGCGCCTGACAGAAAAACTGCGCATTTTTGTGCGCAGTCTGACCGAGTCGAAACTGGTTCTTTTTCTCGTTCTTTCGGCTATTTTTTCGAATCTGACCTTCTATTTTGCCGAATTCCAGGCCGCTTCAATTTTTAACAGCCATTTTACCTCAGAAAACGAACTAGCCCGATTCTACGGGCTTTTCGTAATTTTTGCCAGCATCTTTGCTTTTATTTTTCAGGGTGTCATCACAGGGAACCTGATTCAGCGCTTCGGCATCAGCAATACCAATCTGCTTTACCCCGGGCTGGTTCTGACCAGCTTTGCCGGAACGGCAGTTTCTTACACGTTGATGCCCGGCACTGCCCTAAAATTTGTGCAGGTCGGCCTGCAGAACGCTTTGTATCAGCCAGTCAACAGCCTTTTCTACAACGCTCTACCGCCACGCGAAAAGGCCAGAATCATTACCGTCAACGAAGGAATTCTGCAGCCTCTGGGCACGATTTTTTCAGGGGCCCTGCTTTTTTATGCCGACAAAACCGGGGTCCTTGTCAGGTTTTTCCCTCTGGTCGCTGCATTTTTATGGGTTCTGGTAGGCTTCATGATCAGACAGCCATATCGCGAGAGCCTGCTCAAGCTTTTACGCAGTTCGAGCCTCGACTTTTTCAGAAAAGGTGAGCTGCAGAAACTCAACCTCGACACCAATACCCTGAATCTGCTTCTTAACAGCCTCGACACAGCGGACGAAGATACCACCGCCCTGGTAATTCAGCTGATCGTCAGTCACGGCGATCGCAGCAGTCGCGAGCAGATGACCGCAAGGCTGAATCATTTCAGCGATGAGCGCAAACTCGATATTCTGCGGCAGATAAATCTGCCGGTCGATCATTTTGTTGCAGAATTTCTCTTTGGCTGCCTTGAATCGCGCAACGACGATCTGAGGCGCCATGCATTGCGTGCCCTGACAGGGTTTCCTGCCTCAGCACGCCTTCGCGACCGCGTTCTGCCGTTCCTCCACAGTGAATCGGAAGACCTGCGCCGGCTCGCATCGATCGTTTTTGTCAAAATCGGTGATCTCGACCAGATGATGCAGTCGTTAAGTGTCATTCAGGGCTGTATTTCAAGCGGTAATGAGCCACAGGTCCTGAAAGGGATCGAAATGCTGGGCCTCACCGGCGACGAAAGGTTCTGGGTCAACCTGCGGCCATTTTTGCGCAGCGATGAAATTAAAGTCCGGCACGCAGCCGCAGCCGCGCTCGAAAAGATTCTGACAACCGGTGACTCTGACGAGCATTACGAAATTATCGGCCGTCTCATCAAGGATGATTCTCGTGAGATCAGGTTTCTCGCTCTCAAAATGCTGACCAGGCTCAGCGATCAGAAATGGTTCTATCATGTGGTTGAGGGCCTCTCCGATTCAAGCCCGCGTAACCGTAAACTCGCCGAAGAAATTCTCATTTCGCACTATGACGACAAGTTCAGTGAACTGATAATGGTTCTCGAAAGCAGCGACAGTTCTCTGCACGCAAGGGCAGCGGTAGCCGGTATTCTTGCTGCCTCGCAGAACGCCGGCGTGCGCGATTATCTGCACCATTTCGGGCACAAGGTCATTCTGCAGCTCTATGAATACAAGCTCGAAGAATTTGTCATCAACCGCGAACTGCGCCGCGAGCATTCTGTCTATCTGAAGATGCTCTTAAAAGAACGGGCCTGGGCTCTGACCCGCCTGATCGTCTGCCTGATTGCGCCAGAACAGAACCGCGAAGCCCGTGACCTTTTTAAAAGTCTGTATTCAAGCAATGAAGAACTCGTTAACAACGCCATTGAAGTGTTGCAGAACATGGGTGAGCGTCAGCTCGTCTATCACATCATTCCTGTGCTTGAAAACATTTCTCTCGAACAGATCGCTGCCTATGGTATGAAAGTCTTCTCCTTGCGCGAAAAAGACATGCGCGTCATTCTCGGCAAGTATCTCAACTCTTCAGACAACGAGCTCAAGGAAGCGGCAATCTATACGGTCTGCATTGCCGAGATTCACGAGCTGATACCGGTTCTGAAAAAGATCGAAAGCGATGCTCATCTCGGTGAAAAAGTCGCGGTTACCTGCAAATGGGCGCTTGAAACCCTGAAAAACCGCGGAATTACTCTGCAATACAATTGAAAGAAGCCTATGATAATCATTGAAAGAATTCTGTTTCTCAAAAGGATCTCGATTTTTTCGAGCCTTTCAAGCTATGAACTTCGCAAAATCGCCGAAGTAATAGCCGAAGAAGATTTCGAACCTGGAGAAATAATCTTCTCAGAGGGTGAATTTGGCGAAAGCATGTATCTCGTCGTCGAAGGCAAAATTTCGATTTTTACCGGCAAACCTCCAGCAATCAAAGTCCTCGCCAGCTTTGACAAGGGCAATTTCTTTGGCGAAATGGGCCTTTACGACGACAAACCACGTGCCGCCTCGGCAATCGCCGACGTTCATGCACGAACCCTGGTGCTGCGCAAGGGCGAGTTCTGCGATCTGATCAGCGAATTTCCGATGGTTGCGCTCGGCATCATGAAAGAGCTAAATAACCGTATTCGCGCCACCAACAAAAAGCTCAACATCATCGAAAAAAACATTGTCGACAGCTCAAGTCGACTTTATTCGCGTGAATACTTTCTCGACTGTATGAAGTCGATGCTGAACCGTGCCCGCAACGAAAAGGCCACGGTCGGCTTTCTGATGATCCGCCTGAAAAAGGTGCATTTCAACGAAGGCGACGGTCTGCAGGGCGAGCTCGAGAAGTTTCGCACCGATCTTATCCGCGAACTGGGCCTGCGCCTCGAAAGTTTTATTCGCGAATCCGACATGCTGTGTCGCTTCGATGACAGCAGCATTCTGCTGATGATCCCTGAATTCAATGCCAAGAGCACGCTGATGTTCCAGGCCCGCATAACTGATGACCTCAACCGCGTTCTTATCGACTTCGAAACCGGCCGGCGGCTGTATTCAGATATTGAATTCCGCACCCTGATCTTCCCGGAAGATGCCGACAGCGCCGAGACTGTCGTTAAGTCCTTCGAGACCGTCTGACATGCAGGCAAACCTGATAATCCGCCTGCTGGTCGTCGTTATCGTCACTGCAACCCTCGGCACGTTTCTTTACCTGCCGCAGGTAAAAGATTCGACCGGTTGGTACAATTCTGCCGAATTTTCGATCGCCGCTGCCACACTCGATGTGCCACACGCACCCGGTTACCCGCTTTTTACCCGCCTCGGCAACCTTGCCTTGCGTTACCTGCCGGGTTCGACGCCGGCCGCCCGCATCAATCTGCTGACCGCATTAACTGCCATTATTGGGGGAAGCATGCTGTCGGTGCTGCTGCTTTTGCATGGCCTGTCGCTGCCAGCGGCGCTTGCCGGCGGAGTTTTTCTGTTGTCTGGCGTAATCTACCGCGACCAGGCCATACTTGCGGAAGTTTATGCCCTCGAAATCTGTTTTATAGTCGCCGGACTGCTGTGCGGACTGATGCTCGAAAAAGGTCACACCGGGGCCTTTTCTGGTTTTGCCTGCGGACTGGTTGGCACTCTCGGGGTTGGGCACCGCCCGACTTTTGGTCTTTTTGCCCTGACCCTGCTGCTTTTTATCAGAGAAGCTGGCCGGCTGCAGGTTAAGATGCCAGCAGGCCGTTTCTGGGCGGCAATGGCCATCGGTGTGCTTGTCGGGTTTATACCTTCTTTCGATCTTTACCTGCGCCTGCAGAACCCGGCGCGGGTTCTGCTTGACCCGCTGACAGGGCAGGGGATAGACGGTTTTCTGCAGGTCTTCACCGGCACTGTCTACAGCGGCGGTTTTATGGTTTTTCACCCGCTCGAACTATGGCAGCGTCTGCTCGAATTTCTTCGCCTCTGTATATTTGAGAATGGCATCTGGATGTTGATCGGCCCGGCTGCGCTGCTGGCGCTTCGCCCGAAATCGGCAGGGGCTCTGCCGGCTGCATTGGCTGTCATTCTTGCAATAAACCTCACGTTTGTGCTCAACTACAATGCTTTCGAAGCGCACACAATGCTGTTGCCCTCGTTTATGGCTCTCGCCGGGCTGGCCGCCATTGCCCTCGATCTGATCAGGTCAGACAAAATCAAGACTCTGGCATGCGTTGCCCTGATGTCAACCGCAATATTCTCACTTTCGCTGCACCCTTCCGAAAACGATGACCCCGAAATCTACATGCGAAACATACTCGGCAACCTGCCGGCCAAAGCGATGGTTTTGATGAGTAACGACGCTGAATTCAGGCCTTACTGGTATCTGCGCCTGTTTAAAAAGTTCCGCCAGGACCTCGCAGTTCAGCTTGTCGACAAATTTGCGACAGACGAGCTGCAGGCACTGCAGCCCGCTGCTGCTGCCGGCATGCTTTTTGGCTCGCTGGTTTACCCGCAAGACAGTTTTTATCAACTTACGGCTTCGTATTCGATCGAGCCAGATGGCTATCTGCACCGGGTCAGCACCAGAAACAACTGGGAGCCGGTCGAAGACGAACAGCTGCCGAAACTTGATTCGGCAATCAGCGTTGACCTTGCAAAGGCGGCGGCAGCAGGTGAAGAATCGGCGACAGCAGATGGTCCGGCCAGAATCCTGTCGCCCGGTAACAGTATCGGTTATTCTTACAGCTTTACCGGCAAAACCGGTTTTCTCGACAGCCTGGCGGTGGTAACCACAATTCTAGATGCATCAGGAATGCCACTAAGCCGCAATGGCCTGCTTCTGGGGCATGACATTCACATTGCCGGCGACTATGTCTGCCGCCAGGGAAAACCCGAACAGGGCAGGTTCAACTTTAATCGTTCACTTGTGATTCCCGCCGGCCTGGCCCCTGGAAGTTACCGGGTCATGCTGCAGGCTTTTTTGACGCGTGAAGGCGAATTTCAGCCATGGCATGATGCTCTCCCGGAAGGTGTAACCCGTTTTAATCATGACGGATTCAACGAAATTTTCAGACTTAAATACGGTCTGTCGGGTCGACTGCTGCTTGCCAAAATGCCGGTATCCGAACTGTTCGGCTCTATCTGGAAACAACCGGTAATGCCGGCAGCGGTCGAAGTCGCCAGTTTCACCATTCTGCCCGCTCTGCAGCATTGACTTGAATTTATTGTGGGGTGCGGCTATAATTCGAGCCTGCAATTTTATCTTTACTGGAGTTTAATTTGCCACGAAATCTGCTTCTGGAAACCGGTTTTATCGGCCTGCCCGACGATGCTTTCGGCTTCGACCTTCCCGATTTCCGCGCCAGGTTCACTGAAGCGGTGCGGCAGGAAAACTTCGATTTTACCGGGGTGCGCTGCTGGATCTCACAATACCGCATCGGTATTCTTGTCGAGGGGCTTTCTGACTCACAGGCAAGTGTCGTCAAAGAGATCAGAGGTCCGAAGGTCAGTGCCGCATTCGATTACAATAATCAGGCTCTGCCGGCAGCCAAGGGCTTTGCTGCTGCTCAGGGTCTTGAGCTTAAAGATCTGATAACCCGTGAAGTTGATGGCGAAAAGTTTCTTTTTGCCGTAAAGACTCTTCCCGGGCAGACTCTTGAAAGCAAGCTTGAAAAGCTGAAAAATTCATTGATGTCGGCGATTCCCTTTACCGGCAACAAATGGCGCAGCGGCAGTATTTTTCCGCAACCGCCACTTTATTTCACGGCTTTTCTCGATGATCAGCCGTTGAAACTCGAAGTCGAGGGGCTGGCAAGCGCAGGCAGAACTGCATTGCATGCATCCTTTTCCCCGGCCTTTCATCAGATTGACAGTATTTGCAGTTATCAGAAGCTGATGTCTGACATAAATCTGATGAGTGAACAGACCGAACGCAAAAAAATTCTCGAAGCAAGAATCAGGTCGGTTTTACCGGAAGGATATCGTCTGCGCTCTGAAAGCCACCGACTGCAACGACTCTATATGTTTTCAGAATCATTGCACCCGATACTGGTGCGCTTCAACCCTGAGCATCTTGAAATGCCTGAAGCCGTTATCAGTAGATTTCTCATGATGAATACTGAATATATTCCGTGCGAAGATGCGGTCGGTAAACTGATGCCGGCGGTTGTTGCCTTGTCACCACTTGAAAAAGGCAATCAGTTTGAGATATCCAGGCGCGCTTACGATCTCAATGAAAAGCTTGCAAGGCTCTGCGAAATATATCGCCAGGACCTGATGACCCTGCCCGAGCGGATAGGGCACATTGCTGAAAAACTCAGCGCCGGCAGAGGCATTGGAACTGAAGTTAACAACCCGCTGGCGCGCTGCGCCGTCTGGCTGGCCCCAAAATTCAAGCTTAACAGCGATTCAGCCCAGATAAATCATTTGCTGGCCCTGCTCAATGAAGGCGAATCGACCGAAATTGCCCGCAATCTGCCAAATACTGCCTTTGCCATGGTCATGAGCTGTCTGCCAAAATTCGAGGCATTCAAAGCTCTCGTTCCCGTTCTTCAGGAAATGTGCAGCTATTTCGCTCGACGCATACCATCACCGCAGTCACAACTTGCCCAGCTTGCCAGCCTGTCGATACTGATGTGTGCCCATGCCAGGCTTTATGGGCGAATGATGGTTTCGCCGCGCCGTATTTTTGAGCTACTAAAGGCGGGCGGCATCAGGATTGATATCTTTCAGGCCTTCGCTGACATTTTCCCTGACTTTGATCTCGACCGGAAAATCTGGCTCGAACAGATTGCCGACGAAATTCTGCGCGACAACCAGCTGGCTCTGCTGGGCGATTCTTACCACAATGCCATCGAATTTGATCCATGCTCATTCAATGAGGCGGCAAGGGAATGGAAAGACCCGACCGCTCTCGAAATCGAAGCTTTTTCGGCTCTTTTTAACCGTATTCGCAGCAAAATCGACCGGGTTGAAAACCTGATCATTGAAAAACCCTGCTGCGAACTTGAAAGTGAGATTTCCGGACGCCTGGAAGTAATAGAAAAACTCGAGGGCATTGATTATCTGGCTATTTTTAATTTTTTCAAAAATGAAAGGGTCAATATAGAAGCCTGTCTATTGAATCTGCCGGCCGTTCTCGACGAAAACGCTCCAGCCCAGATGCCCCGCATTGCTCTTCTTCAGCGGCTCAACCGGCAGCTTGGCAGACTTTCTTTCATCCGCAAGGACAAATCCACCAGATGAATTACGAAAACTTTATATTTTTTCATTTCTGCAGTAGAATCAACACATTCCCGGTAGGAGGGTATTTCAATGGCAACTGAAGATCGCAGCAGCAATCAAGGCAACAACGACGACAATTCCGACCTGCAGACAGGCACGGAAACCTATCCTCTGCTGCCGTTAAGAGATGTGGTGGTATTTCCTTACATGGTAGTACCGCTTTTTGTTGGCCGCAAAAAATCAATCAGAGCAATCGAAGAAGCGATGCTGAAAAATCGCAAGATCATTCTCTGCTCACAAAAGCAGGCCAAAACCGACGACCCGGAAGCAGCCGAATTGTTCGAAACCGGTACTATTGCCGAAATTCTTCAGCTTCTGAAGCTTCCCGACGGCATTCTTAAAATTCTCGTCGAAGGCACCACCCGCGTCAGAATTAAAAAGTTCACCAAGCTTGATGAGTATTTTGAAGTCGAAGGCGAACGCATTATCACCGAAGACCGCAAATCAATCGAGCTGCAGGCACTGATGCGCAACGTCATCACTTTGTTTGAGCAGTATGTCAAGCTCAACAAGAAGATTCCGCTCGAAGTCATCATGGTTGCCAACAATGTCGAAGAGCCGGGCCGGCTTGCCGACATCATCACCGCTCACCTCAATCTGAAGGTCGAAGAAAAACAGGAAATCCTCGAAGCTTTTGAACCACGCGAAAGGCTCGAGAAGATTGCCAGCATTCTCAACCGTGAACTCGAGATCATGATGGTCGAAAAGAAAATTCGCGGTCAGGTTCGCAAACAGATGGAACAGATTCAGAAAGAATACTATCTGCGCGAACAGATGAAAGCGATTCAGAAAGAGCTCGGCGATGCCGATGAGCGCACCGAAGAGGTCGAAGAACTGAAGGCTGCGATTGCCAAGGCCGGCATGCCCGAAGAAGCCCGTGAAAAGGCTGAAAAAGAACTGGCAAAACTGACCAAGATGCCGCCTGGCTCGGCCGAAGCTACCGTCTCGCGCAACTATATCGACTGGCTGGTTGCACTTCCCTGGAAAAAACAGAGCAAAGACCGCATTGACCTCGAAAAATGCCAGGAAATCCTTGACGAAGACCATTTTGGCCTCAAGAAAGTCAAAGAAAGAATTCTTGAATACCTCGCCGTCTGTCGCCTGAAAAAGTCGATCAAAGGCCCGATCCTTTGTCTGATCGGCCCCCCGGGCGTTGGCAAAACCTCGCTCGGCAAGTCGATCGCGCGCGCGCTCGGTCGCAAATTTGCCCGCATTTCGCTCGGCGGCATGCGTGATGAAGCCGAAATTCGCGGTCATCGCCGCACCTATATCGGTGCGATGCCCGGCCGTATAATTCAGGCTCTGCGCGATACCGGCACCCGCAACCCCGTCATTCTGCTCGACGAAATCGACAAAATGGGCATGGACTTCAGAGGCGACCCGAGTTCAGCACTGCTCGAAGCTCTTGATCCAGAACAGAACTTCACATTCTCTGATCATTACATTTCGACACCGTTCGATCTGTCGAAGGTTCTTTTCCTGACCACCGCCAATGTGCCGCACACAATTCCAGGGCCGTTGCGCGATCGTCTCGAAGTTGTCTATCTGCCAGGCTACACCGAAGAAGAAAAGGTGCAGATCTCTCAGAAATACCTGGTTCCGAAACAAAAAGAAGCCAACGGTATCGACAAGCACGACATCAGGATCCAGGAATCGGCAATCGTCGACGTTATTCGCAAGTTTACCCGCGAATCAGGGGTGCGCAGCCTTGAGCGCGAACTGGCCTCGATCTGCCGCAAGATCGCCCGCGACATCGTTCTTGGCAAGCTTACAACCCTTGAAGAACAGGGCAAGAACAAGATCAGTCTGGACGTCACCGATGCAAGCGTCGAAACTTACCTTGGCATACCGAAATTTCACAATGACAAACGCGAGGGCAAAGACGACATTGGCCTGGTGAATGGCCTTGCCTGGACCGAAGTCGGCGGCACCACTCTGCCAATCGAAGTTGTCGTGATGCCGGGCCGTGGCAAAATCATTCTCACTGGTTCTCTCGGCGAAGTCATGAAGGAATCGGCGCACGCCAGTCTTTCGTATCTGCGCAGCCACGCAGACGAAATCAATATGCGACCGATCGACTACGATTCAATCGATCTGCATATTCATTTCCCTGAAGGCGCGGTGCCCAAAGACGGTCCATCGGCCGGTATTGCAATTGCAACCGCAATCTATTCAGCACTGAATGAAGTTCCGGTGCGCAATGATTTCGCCATGACCGGTGAAATTACTCTGCGCGGCCGGGTTCTGCCGGTCGGAGGTATTAAAGAAAAGCTTCTGGCCGCTCACCGCCAGAACATCACCAACATCATCCTCTCGAATGACAATGAAAAAGAGCTCGAAGAAGTTCCGCCGCAGATTCTCAAGAATCTGACAATTCACAAAGTCGGGCATGCTTCAGAAGTTCTCAAACTGGCACTCAGGGGCGAACCTAAAAAGACACCGCTGGTTTTCAGCAGTAGGGCACTCGGCACTGCCGCCAAACAGAAGAGAACCGGCAAAAAGAAAAAACGGAGCGAAGCATGACCATCAAGATCACCTCGGCAACTTTCAGTGCCTGCATCACCAGCAGTTCAGGTTTGCCGGCCGATGAACTGCCGATAATCGCTCTGGTTGGCAGAAGCAATGTCGGCAAGTCATCGTTGATCAATGCGATAACCGGCCGCAAAGAACTGGCAAGAACCAGTTCTTTGCCCGGCAAAACGCTGACCATAAATTTCTACTGCATCAACGAAGCCTTCTACATTGTTGACCTGCCTGGCTATGGCTATGCAAAAGCCTCAAAAGTCACCCGGGCTCGTATTCAGGCAATGATGAACGAATTCTTTGCCGAATGTAAAAACCTTAAGGCTGTAGTGCAGGTTCTAGATATAAGACACAAGCCGTCGCCACTCGACGTTCAAATGCACGACTGGATCAGAGACCAGAAATTCAATCATTTTGCGGTCCTGACCAAAGCTGATAAGCTGAGCAATCAGCAGGCAATGAAAATGCGGACTTCGATTACGCGTGACATAAAAGGGGCCTATTCGATTTTCTTTTCGGCCAAAACTTTCAATGGCAAAGATGACTTCCTCGATGCCATAGAAAAGGTAATTGCCGGCCTTGAATTCAAGTCGAACGAAGGCAGACAGAAGAAACACCCGCGCAGTGATGAACGACAGAATGATCGCCAGAAAAACCGCCCACCACGCCCGCAGAGACAGGAACGCCCCGCCCAGGAAAAAGGGCAGGGAAGTCAGAGAGTCGAAAAGGCTGACGCTGGTGAAACCACTGAAAAAACCGACGCGGCTCCGGTAAAAAGCCCCGACACAACACCTGAAAACCAGCAACCGGCAAACAGACCCGCACCACGACGCCCACAGTCGCAGCCACAGCAACGGCAGAATCAGAGTGGCAATCAAGGTAATCAGGCTGGCAGCAATACCGGCGGCAACAATAATCGTCGCCGACGCTGGAAAAACAGAAAACCGGGGTCTGAGCCCCGGCAGGAACCCCCGAAGAACGATTGAATTTGAGTGGAGGAAAACCAATGAAGTATCTGCGAATTTTGCTCTGTCTTGCCCTGGCTTTTGCATGCAGCAATCTGAATGCTGCACCGTCTCTTGAAAAAATTCAGAAAAAAATTGCCAGTGCAGAAAAACTCTGGGATTCAGATGCTCAGAAGGCGCAGAGTCTGCTGAAAGAAGCTTTTACCGAAGCCATCAACTGGACCAGAGCCGAGTATGTCGAAAATATTCGTGAACAGGGCTTTTTTACCGCAATAACCTGCCTCAGTCCTGAACTTGTCGATGAAGTAACCGTCGCCGCAGATACTTACGAAAAAGTTTTCCCCAAAGGCAGATATCTCAAAAAAGTTTATCTCTATCGTGCCATGGCAGCATGGGCGGTAAAGGATTCTGAGAGAGCTCAGCAGGCCCTCAACGATGCCGCCGCCATCGGCCGCCTTTCTTACCCCGAGCAGTCGATGATAATGACCGGCTATCTTGCCGACAACCGTCACCGCACTGCCGAAAAATTCATTGAAGGCCAGAGAATAAACAGGCCATCTGCCCGCCTTACCCGTGATCTTAAGAGGTTTCATGCTGGCAACCGCCTGGTTGAAGGCCTGCTCAACCGCTACCGTGATGGTAAAATTACCAGCGACAAGGCAGTAGTCATGCTCGAAGATGCGGTCAACCGCGCCTGGTTCGCTAAGCGCGCTCCCGAAGCTGCCCTGAATGTAATTGCCATCAAAGACAGTCAGGCACCTTATTTCAACTCAATAATCACTGAATGGTGCGGTCTTGAAAGAGTTGTCAGGCACGGCGCATCGCCGCAGATAAGACTCGCCAGACTCGAAAAGATCGTTGCCAACTTCCCTGAAGCGGCTCCCGAAGAACGCTTCAAAGCGCTTGTCGACCTGATCTACCTGCATCAGAATGAATTCAGAAATACCGAAGAAGCGGCCAGATACCGCCAGATGCTTAGCGGTCTCACTGGTATTGCAGAAAAGGTTGAACTCGAAAATCTGATTTCGGCTCTCACTCCGGCACGCCTTGCCACTGAACAGGCTAACACCGACCTGAAGAGAATTCTTGAACTCAAGGCTCTTCTGCCCTACGATAACAGCAATCTGCCGGTGGTTAATCAGAATTACATTGAATTCATGCTGGCAATCAGCGACATGATTCTTGGCCGTGCCAGCCGCATTGAAAAACTTGATTTTGCAGGCTGGGGCAAACTGCCTGCCGACCTTCTCTATTTAATCGCGACCAACAAAAAAGACAAGGCCTGGGAAATGTTCAACGTTCTCAAGCCCTCTTTGAATGCCCAGACAGTTAAGCTCGTCGAAGATTTCCTGCTGCCGATGTTTCTCAATACCAAGCCCAAAGACCGGATCTTTCTTGCTGGTCTGGCAGCGGTAGAGCAGTTCCCTGATCTGGGCACCGATCTCATCATCGAGGCACTTTCAGGCGCAAAAAGAATTTATAAAGCCGAACACGGCCTCGCAGTTCTTGCTGACGTCTATCGCCGCCACATGGCATTCGCTGAAGCTCAGAGCGTCTGGAGCATCCTGAAAAAACTGTATCCTGATTCAATCTGGCTTAAATAAAATTTCCCAATAAACAATCCGTCCTTTTCCGGTTCAGGAGGTAGTTATGAAGAAAATACTTGTCGGCCTGGCATTATTCATTCTGACTGTTGTTGCTGGTTACGCCGAGCGCCTGTTCGATTACCGCGGCGTCTTTCCGGCCGAGCGCCAGGCGAACGCCAGAATCACCAACTACATGCTCCTGAAAAAAGACACCGCCATAACCTTCGAAATCGAAGAACAGGGCAAGGGCGTCTCAAAGCGTATCATCATCCCGAGAATCAAACTGACTTCCGACGAAAAAGTGTTTGTCGAAAAGGCTGAAGGCCTTACCGGCCTGCGGGTTCCCGAAACCGGTATTTATGAGATAACTCTCGTTCCACAGACAACTGACCCTGGAGAAATCAGATTCATTCTCAAAGTATTTGAAAGCGCCCTGAACGACCCGGGGGTTGCTTCAGATATCGCTGTCATACCGCCGATTCCGGTTGCAGCACCGGCAACCGCATCTGTAGAAACAGTCGCCATACCCGTAGCCACCGCCAGTGATGCTGGCGTGCTGCTGTCTCAGGCTTCTGAACCAGTTCTGATGCCGGTTGTCGCTTCGCCGGCTTCAGCAGTTACTGCAGCTTCAGACACAGCCGTAGCAGGCACTCAGACAGCCGATGTGTCTCAGGCTTCAGCAACGATTACAGCCTCCGCTACTCTTCAGACTCCAGAAAACATTGCCAAGCTTATCAGTCCCAAACCCGGCTTCTTCATGAATCCGTTCAACGGTATAAGGATCGAATATGACGATGTCAGTTTCGTTGCCGCTGACAAGCTTGAACAGATGTTTTCTCTGTTTCTCAGAAAAGCTGATGGAAGCGAGTTTCCGGTCAAAGTCAGAAGATTCAGCCCGGAGCCCGACATTCTTGTGTTCACCCCTGAAAAAATACTGCCGGGCGCGGTTTATAATCTCAGCATTGCTGATGAAACTTTCTCAACCCGAAAATTCTTCATGCTTCCGGCGCTGCCCGAGGTGATGATTGAATTTTCCCAGACTCCAACCGAAGTCAAAGCAAAGGTTTTCTGGAATCAATCTATTGACCTGATGCCGACTCCGGCCGGTCAGGTGCAAAATCTCAATGGCTGCTCACTGGTAGTTTTCCGTGAAAATACCATCATTTCACAGCTCGACATCAACGAGGCTCTGCCGCCGGTGGGTCAGACCGGGAATATTCAGTATCGTGCCCAGCCTTTTGAATTCGAAATTGCCCTGCCGATCTCTGTCTTTGAAGGCAAGCCAATGGCGCTCGAAGTCAAGGCAATGATCGATGGCGGAACTGACCCTGTGACCATACGCAAGGGTGTTTTCCAACCGGAAACTGCAGATGACAGCACCGAAGAGGTTGAAGAAAAGCCCGCCTCAGCAAGTAGTGGCAATGACTTCAGTGATGCTCCGGCCGTCGACCACGAAACGGCTGCCAGCGCAGTCGAGCCCGAAATCGAAGAAATTATCACTCGCGAAGACCTTGATGCATCATCCACCTTCAGTCTCGAAAAAAGTTTTTCGGTTGTTTCCGAAGAAGCTGAAAAATTGAATGCCTGGCCGCAGAGCATTGCCTGGGGCGAAACTGGTGGAATATGGGTTCTTGACAGTCAGCTTTTTAAAGTTTCCCGCTTTAATCTTAATGGCAGTCTGGTTAAATCTTTTGGGGCGAAAGGTAGCGCTGACGGGCAATTTGGCCTGCCTGTAGCTATTGCCGTCAAAGACCAGAAAATCTATGTCGCTGATACGACAAAGCGGGGAATTCACATCCTTAATGAGGATGGCTCGTTTGCCGGTGCCATTTCTGGTGATCCGGCCACCGCTGCAAAAATTGATCTGCCATCCGGCATCTGTTTCAGAAAGAATGAAATCTGGGTTTCTGATCGGGCTCAGGCAAGAATTCTATGCTTTAATGATCAGGGAGCCTTTCTCGGCAGTTTTGCTTCGACCGCTGCTGCCCCGATTGTTTCCCCGGTCAGCATACGTGCCGACGCCGATTCACTTTTCTTTCTCGAAAGCAATGGCCTGGTGAAAAAATTCAGCCCGATGGGCAGCTTCGATGCGACCTTCCAGTCCGGTTGCAGCGAAAGCACCGGGTTCGATGTCGACCCATGGGGTGGCATCTGGGTCTGTGATCCGGTTAAATTCATGGTGCATCGCTTCTCCCGCAACGGCAAAATTCTGACCAGTATTCTGCCGCCCCCGGGCCCGAAACCATGGGTGCCGACTTCTGTTGCTGTGCGCAAAGACGGCAAAGTTGCGATTACTGACGCTCAAAACAAGATGATTCACATCTTCAGCCCGGCCAGATGAAACAGCAATCCCGGCTAAGGTTTTTTATTGCACTGCTGCTTCTCGCATGCAGCAGCGTGTTTGCTGCCCAGTCAGCAGCTGACAGGCCTGTCCTGAATTTCTCTTTTCTGCGTGGCAGAGTCTTTTTAAAATCCGGTTCAGAGAGCCTTTATGCCCTGACCATGGGAAAAACAGGAATAGTCAACGGTGCATCGGTTCTGACCTTTGCTGATGGCATTGCGGTTATTTCCGTGGCCGAACACACCGAGCTCAGAATGCGCGAAGACTCGACCATGGCTTTTCCCGCCAGCAATTCCTACGAACTGAGAAAAGGCATGATCGGAATCAAACATTCAGGTCCCATTTCTCAACTGGCGACTCCGCATGTCATGACCGACTTTACCGAAACTCTTGCCGTGATAAAGTGCACGCCGATTTTGACGCGTATTTGCGTTATAAAAGGCAGCATGAATGTCTGGCAGGGCAGAAACCTTGAGAAAATTACCCTGAGAGCCGGTCAGGAAATCGCAGCGGGGCAGGGCAGACTTTCGCAGCCGTACCCGTTCACCGATGATCTCAGATACGCCTGGTACTGGACCGACCCCGATAAAGAACCATCGCTTCAGTAACCGGGCCGTCGAACCGGTTTAACTTTGTTTGTGCAATAATTCAATACATCGGGATGCTGCCGAAGTTGTAGCGCAGGGTACCTTTGAGCTGGTCGCCTTCTATGATGTCAGCGACATATACAGTCACATAGTCACCGGAAGAAGTCACTCTCGCTGTCAGGGGGGCGTTCCCCTGTGAAGCAGAAGTCTGGTAATACATCGAATTCGACATGGCAGCGTGATACAGTTGCAGATAAAAGTTTGCATAAGCACTGTTGTCAAGGCCAGAATGAGTGACTGTGAGAGTTCTGTTATCGGAACGCCATTCTGGCACAGGAGTGCTACGAAGTTTAGGCAGAATGGTCCAGTCGATCATTGCCGTAGTTTCAAATTCCTCAGAATTAACTCGGTAAACGAATGTGTAATTCCCGGATAAGCTAACTTCAACCATTCTTTCGCTGGTATTAGCAAGACTGTTGTTTCTGAGCTCTGAATTGAGAACTGTCGTACCATTACCGTCTTTGAGGTAACCGTAAATGCCGGGTTGGTTAACCGAAATAAAAATCACTTTTTTTTCACTTGCAGATTCGGAAACAACGCCGGGGCACATGCTGGGTCTGATATTGACCACGTCTGTATTGCCGCCACCACCACCGCCACATCCACTGACGAGCAGAACTGCAACCAGTAAACAGGCAAAAATTGCTGTGAATGATTTAATTATTTTCATTTTGCGTCTCCAGGCGGGATTTGAGCAGATACTAGCATTACTCTGCCACCCGTGTCCATACAACGTGGCACAAAGAAAAAGATAAATATCAAAACTTTTTTGCCTGAATGGAGTAAAATATCTGCTGTCAGCTCAAAATTTTACTGCTATAATACCACCCATGGGATTAACAAGCGAT
>JAKQKW010000089.1 GCA_029560455.1 Candidatus Rifleibacteriota bacterium | reverse complement strand
AGGTGCGGTTGACGTCGACAAAGTGCGGGGTCGCATTACAGTAAGCAACGGCGTTGGCCGAAGCCACGAAAGTCAGTGCCTGCATCAGAACTTCATCGCCCGGCTGCACTCCGGCCAGCAGCAGACAGATATGCAGCGCCGCCGTGCCGTTGATCGTCGCGATCGCATGCTTCGCCCCGGTTGTGCGGCTGATCAGCTGCTCAAACAGGTTGACATACTTGCCGACCGTCGAAACCCAGTTCGTATCTATGCAGTCAGTCACATACTGCCGCTCGTTGCCGTTGAAAAACGGCTCATGCAGCACCACCGGCCCGTGGGCGATGCCCGAAACTTTCCTGACAATCTGCTCTATTTTGCGCGCAAGCTGCTCTGCCATAACAAAACCTCATATTTCTATTTCGCCGCCCATTATACCACAGTTCCCCCCATTCTCCGCTTTTGACTTATAATTAGGGCAAAATGTTTAACCTGAGTTATTCTGCAATATCGGTTAAAGGCAGGTCAGGCGTTTGCATAAGCGACGCTTGTTTTTGCCAGGACGGCATTATGCCGCGTGAGCCAGGGATGGCGGAAGCGGTCGAGCACCCCATAGTTCCCTGAAAACGATGCCGCTAAGACCGGACGTTTTGCCTGGAGGGCAAAACGCGGGCGATTGCCGCAGGATGCGGCTTTTTCGACAGGACGTCGTTATGTCGCGTGAGCCAGGATGGCGGAAGCGACAGAGCCCGAGCTCCGGTCGTGCGAGCAGAGTGAGCAGATGGAACTATGAGGGTGCGAAGATCGCAGAGCGTTGCAATGACTGACCGGCCTTAATTATATATTTGGCCATAAACTAAGGTTGTGTTTGCGCTAGAGTTTTGTTTCTGCTTCGCCAGACTCGCAGTATGTATGTTAGAATTTATGCAATGAAAGAATTTCTTGTTGTAATTGAAAAGTCTGGAAAAAATTATTCGGCGTATGCGCCCGATGTTCCTGGTTGCGGGGCCACCGGTAAAACGCCGGAAGAGGCGCGTGAAAATCTCAGGGAAGCCATTATTTTTCACCTTGAAGGCCTGACTGAAGATGGCCTGCCTCTACCTGAACCACACACCACTTTCGACCGTATCGCAGTTTAATCAAATCGTTTTTTTATCTGCGTCCGGCCGCGTTCATCTGCGGCCACTTCTTTTATTCTCAATCCGCGTTTATCTGTGGTTGCGATATTGGCAGATTGTGTTAAAATCACAAAAAATAAATGCGCACCGAACCCGGAAAGGAGCTTCCCTCTTTTTATGTCTAAAGAATTTTCCAGAATCAGCATCGAGCACCTCGCTTCATGGATACTGCGCGAATATGACGAAACCTCGCAGATCTTTGGTATTCACAAAGACCTGTTCTTCGTGCCAAAAACCGACGACCCGTTCACCCTGACCAGATACGGCCAGCACCTCGAAAGCCCGCTCGGCGTCGCTGCCGGCCCGCATACCCAGATGGCCCAGAATCTCATCGCCGCCTGGCTCTGCGGCTCACGCTATCTTGAACTGAAAACCGTGCAGACTCTCGACGAACTTAACGTCAGCAAACCATGCATCGACATCCAGGACGAAGGCTACAACTGCGAATGGTCGCAGGAACTCAAACTCGACGCCAGTTTCGACGAATACCTCAATGCCTGGATCATGCTGCATGTGCTGCGCCATAAATTCGGCTGGAACAACGCCAAAGGCCGCGGCTTCATTTTCAACATGAGCGTTGGCTACAATCTCGAAGGCATTCTCAAGCCGAACGTGCAGAAATTCCTTGAACGCATGGCCGACAGCGGCGACCTGCTGAAAGAAAAGCTCGCTGTCATGCGCAAAATTTACCCGAAAATCGACGAAATCGATATTCCGGCAATGCTCTCAGACAACATCACCCTTTCGACCATGCACGGCTGCCCGCCCGACGAAATCGAAAAAATCGCCATGTATCTCGTGAAAGAGCGCGGCTACAACACCACGATCAAGCTGAACCCGACGCTGCTCGGCGCCGCCCACCTGCGCCATATTCTCAACGAACAGCTCGGCTTCGTCACCGAAGTGCCCGACGAAGCGTTTGGCCACGACCTCAAATACCCCGATGGCGTGCAGATCATCAAAAACATGCTCGCCGCCGCCGAAGCGAAGGGTGTTGCCTTCAACCTGAAGCTCACCAATACCCTCGAATCGGTCAACCACAAGAATATTTTCCCGCCGAATGAAAAAATGATGTATATGAGCGGCCGCGCCCTGCACCCGATCAGCATCAACGTCGCCGCCAAACTGCAGAACGAATTCAATGGCAAGCTCGACATCAGCTTCAGTGCCGGTGCCGACTGCTTCAATCTGCCAAAAATTATCGCCTGCGGTATCAAACCGGTCACCGTCTGTTCCGATCTGCTTAAACCGGGCGGATACGGGCGCCAGCTGCAGTATCTCGAAGAGCTTGCCGCTGCGATCAGAGCCGAAAAGGCCGACAACATCGACAGCTTCATTGTTAAATTCGCAGAATGCAGCTGCAACAAAGTGGAAAAGGCCGCGCTGCTCAATCTGCGCCGCTATGCCGGTGCGGCTCCGACCAACTCTGCCTATCACAAGGAAAGCAAGACCGGCGAATCAATCAAGACCAGTCGTGCTCTGCCCGAATTCGACTGCGTGCGCGCCCCCTGCATCGGCACCTGCCCGGCCGGTCAGGACATCCCTTCTTACATGTATTACACCGCCAAAGGCGACTACAAAAAGGCCTATGAAGTCATCATGCGCCAGAACCCGCTGCCTTCAGTGCTCGGCATGGTCTGTGATCATCAATGCCAGCATAAATGCACACGCGCCAATTACGACAGTTCTCTGCTGATCCGTGAAATCAAGCGTTTCATCGCCAACCGCAACGCCGACCGCCCGAACCTGAAGCCCGAAAAGGCGAACGGCAAAAAGGTCGCGATTGTCGGCGCCGGCCCGAGCGGTCTGTCAGCCGCTTACTTTCTCGC
>JAKQKW010000062.1 GCA_029560455.1 Candidatus Rifleibacteriota bacterium | reverse complement strand
CCCGGCACACCGTTTTTCAACCGCCTCAAAAAAGAGGGCCGCATTCTTACCGAAAACTGGACTCTCTACGATGCGCAACATGTGGTTTTTCAGCCGAAACACATGTCGGTCGAAGAACTTCAGGAAGGACACATCGACTGCTGGCACAACGCTTACAACATTTCGAGCATGTTCAGGCGACTTGCCGGTTCGCGAACCTTTCTCGAATATACGATTCTCGCAAATATCGGTTATCGTCTCTATTGCCGCGGACACCGGCGTTTCCCGCGCGGGCGCATGGCTGAAGACTGGAAACTGGCCTGCACAACTGCCGAAGACATCGCCAGAATCAAGCCCGCCTATTGATTCTGCCGCGGATTTATTGCGACTCTTAATTGCGTCATATTGAAAACCTTTGAGGAGATACCTGCAAAATGGCTGATGCAGAAAAAAATGCAATTATCATTGGCGCCACTTCCGGTATCGGCAAAGCGCTGGCCGAACTGCTGATCGGCAACGGCTACCGGGTCGGAGTTACCGGCCGCAGAAGTGAGCTTCTTGATGAATTTGCTCAAAAACACGGCGGCAATGCCGTCTGCCTGCTAATGGATGTCGATACTCCAGAAAAAGCCCGCGCCGGTCTGACTGAGCTGATCGAAAAACTCGGTGGTGCAGAGTTGATAATTCTCAGTGCCGGCACCGGGTTTCCAAACCTCGAGCTGGCCTGGGAACCGGAAGCCGCAACCATCGCCACGAACGTCACCGGCTTTGCCGCACTCGCCACAGCAGCAATGAACTATTTCCTGCAGTGCGGCAGCGGGCATCTGGTCGGCATCTCATCGATTGCGGCACTGCGCGGCAACGCCGAAGCGCCGGCCTACAATGCCTCTAAGGCCTTTGTCAGCAATTATCTCGAAGGACTACGCATCAAAGCGGTCAAATCGCAGAAGCCGATTTTCGTTACCGATATTCTGCCTGGTTTCGTCGAGACCCGCATGGCTCAGGGCGAAGGGCTTTTCTGGGTAGCAAAGCCTGAAAAAGCGGCCGAACAGATTTTTGCCGCGATCAGAGCAAAAAAGCGCCGCGCCTTTATCACCCGCCGCTGGCGTTTCATTGCTTTTCTGATGCGGTTTATGCCAGATTTTCTCATCGAAAAAATCTGAAACCCGGCGTCAGAAGTATTAAAGCCAGAATTTTCTTTCGGTGCCCGGCCGGGGCAAGTCATGAATCTGCTTACCCATCTTCTATTCCGGTCTTATTTCTGGCAAACCGGGCAGAAGAATGAACTTCGGCCGGCAATTCTAATGACCTCGATCTGGCTGCGGCCGCATTTTTCGCAAGACTGGCCGGCACGACCATAGACCTTTGTCTCAATCGGGAAATGCGTGGTTTCAGAATTGAGAAACCAGCCGTTTTTCTGCTGATATTCGAGACCTGAAGCAATTGCGGCTTCTACCACCCTGACGAGAGATGCTGACAAAGCCTTGATTTCACCCCCTGTAAGAGTCCCGGCAGGGCGTTCAGGGTGAAGGCCGGCACCAAAAAGTGCTTCAGAAGCATAGATATTGCCGACCCCGGCAATAATCTGCTGATCCATGATCAGACTCTTGATACTGCGACCACTGCCTTTGCAGGCGGCTGCAAGGTATCTTGCGGCAAGACAGCCGATCAGCGGTTCTGGAACCCGTTTTTGTGGCAACGGCACGAGTTCGACGACCCCGAACCGGCGCGGGTCAGAAAAGGCGAGAATTTTTCCGGAAGCAAATTCAAGGCGCAAATGCTCGTGTTTTTCGGGCTTTGCGCTTTTTTTCGGCATGGAAAAGAACCCGGTCATGCCAAGATGTATATGCAGAGACTGTTCGGCGCCAAAATCAAGGTAAATAGACTTGGCAATACGCAGAACCTGCCTTAATTCAGTCCCAAACAGGGCTTTTATCTGACCATCATCGGGAATTGGTCGGCGCAGACGCAGAGCCAGGCGCTGCCAGCCGACAAGTTTTTCGCCGGCAAAAAAATGCTGCAGGGCCGCCGCAACCGTATTGACTTCAGGTAATTCCGGCATAATAGTCCTTCGCTGCTGTAATAGAAGTGAAGGCTGCCTGGCAGAAAGTCGTATGACGCTCTGTCAGGCAGCCTGCAGGTTCAATAGCCCTTCATCTGCTTTTTCATTTTAACCACTTCACGAACCATTTTGCCGAAACCTTTTTCGGCACGGTGGCGCTCGTGCAATTTTTTCTCGAATCTGGCCGATTCACGCTTCAGCTTGCGATAGCTTTCGAAGGTGCGTTCTTCGATTTCGCCATTTTCAAGCGCGGCAATGATAGCACAGCCTGGTTCAGAAACATGGGTGCAATCTGAAAACCTGCAGCTGAGCGCAAGCGCCTCTATCTGGCTAAAAGTGGCTTCAACACCGCTTTCGGCATCAGACATGGCAACTTCGCGCATGCCGGGAGTATCGAGAAGCAGAGCCCCTTCTGGCAGATGGTGCAGATGCCGGCTGGTGGTTGTATGACAACCGCGACCGGTAACTTCGCTGACCTCAGAAGTTGCCAGCAGCTCGCGGCCAGCAAAATGGTTGATCAGAGATGATTTTCCGACGCCTGACGAACCGGTAAAACAGAAGGTCTGGCCGGGCTTCATTCTCTGCCTGACCTGATCGAGTCCCATACCCGTCACCAGGCTGGTCGCGAGCACCTCTACTGCCGGGTGGCGGCGAAAAATCTGCTTTTCGAGTTCCTGCCATTCGCCGTCGGCAAGCAGGTCGCACTTGTTGATCAGCACAACCGGGTCGATACCGCCGTTGAGAATCAGGGCGAGATAACGATCGATCCGGTTGATGCGAAAATCACGGTCGGCAGCAATGACAACAAAGGCTGTATCGACGTTGGCAGCGATAATCTGCACATCGAGCTTACCGACAGCCGAGCGCTCGAGGCAGGTGCGCCGTGGCATTACTGCCTCAATCACAGCGTTTTCATTGTCGGCCTGCGAAAAGACCACCCAATCGCCGACAGCCGGCAGGTCGCGCCGATTATCAGCCTGGTGACGAAGTTTCCCGGTAATGCTGGCTCTGAAGGTGCGTGTCGGGGTCTGTATGAGATAAATCTCACGCGAATCAGAAATGACTCTGGCGGCTTTTTCGGCAGCAATGCTGTTTTCGTGGCAATGCTGCTGCTGAAAGGTGCCAAAACCTAATTTATCGAGATCGGAATGCATGTTGGTAATTTTCCTTGAAATGGCCGGGGCAGTAATTAAAGACGAGTCAGCGAGCTGTTTATGCAACTTTGCTGCCGAAGCACAGCCGATTGTCGGCTGTAAAACAGCGGGTCAGGCTCAGAACAGGTTAACTGCCGATTGCAGTGCCCGGAGATGTGGCAACGGCAAAGCGGCAGAAACCATCTGCACGACAGCCGTGGCAAAACCTCAGATAAACGGGGTGCGCGAAAACGAGGTTAAAAACTCAGCGCTTATTAATCCTTGCAATCATTAAAATTACCTCCCGTTATTGAGGATCGTTAACACCTAAATTCTATCGTCAGAAAAGTCAGCTGTCAACAGTCTTTTGCAAAATCACCAGAAACGTGGCTCGACAACCACGTAATCATAGCGACGGTGGTCGTGGTGACCGTCGTGGCGGTCACGGCCATGGTCGTGGTTTCGGTCTCTGCCTCTATCGTGGCGACCGCGGTCGTGACGGTCATGTTTGTATGGATAGCGCTTTTTGCCGAAAACCACGATTTTGACCGGCGGTTCTTCGCGCTTAACGATTACGGTAGTGGTTGTTGGTAAAGGAGTCGGCGAAGAATAGAAAAATGCCGGGTCAGAACGCCAGCTGCTGCGTTTTTCGAGATCATAAATCGAAACCCAGCCACAGATCGGCTGCGAAGAACGCCCTTTGCCCATGTGCAGAACGCGGGCTTCGGCTACAACCACATCCATGACCCAGATGGGTTCACCGCGGTTGAGGCGTTGATTATCTACCAGCAGGTAGGGAGCAGTCACCACGAAATTGCCAGAGGTTCTCTGAAGGCGTTTTTCCATGTCTTCAACCCGTGAAATCGATGTCAGACTGCCGCCACCGGTCAGCAGAGTATCGATCATTTCATTCACAGCACCAAGCGTGAACAGGGCGCGGTCCTTTTCGGCCATGGCACGGGCGCGATCCGCGCCATATTCAGTATCTTTCCAGGCTTCAAGGTATTCTTCGATGGCCCTCTGTTTTTTAAGGTGCAGATCGTGGAGTTTGCGCTGATAGGCCCCCAAATAGCGGTAATTCGATTCAAGTCTGGCCATCCGGTTATCATTGGCCAGGCGCAATTCGCGGGCCTGACGACTCGCAGTTCCGTAGCTCGCACTGGTAAGCAGCATTTCCATCTGGTTGATAAAATCATAATCGGCCAGAGATGAATTTTCTGAAACGACGACGGGTTCAGGCTTTGTCAGAGGCACGGTTGGCTGCGGCTGAACCGGAGCACTCGGCGCAGGTTGTGCCGGCTGGAAAGACCCTGCAACCTCTTTCCCGCACCCGGGGCAGAAATTTGCAGCTTCTGGCAACCCTTTGCCACAATTATGACAGAACGCGGCAAGAGCCGGCATAATCGCCGTAATCAGCATTAAAATCATGACAACGAATATTTTTTTCATGTTATTTCCCTTTTTCGCTTCCAACCTTGCGGGCATTAAAAGCCACAGTGAAAGACAAACTGTCTGACGCCCTAAATATCTCACAATCCCATCCCAACTTAAAGTCCTGCCAGGTTAATTTTTGTTAAGATCTATCGCATAGGATCAATCCCCTGAAATAGATATAGGGAATTGAAAAACCCTCTGGAATGTGTTTTAGTAAGAGTTACCAAGCCTTTACTAATTTCACCCAAAGGGTTTTCAATGAAA
>JAKQKW010000058.1 GCA_029560455.1 Candidatus Rifleibacteriota bacterium | reverse complement strand
AACCTGCAATTCGGGCTGCTCTCTGACAATCGTCGAACGCTGGTAATTGGCGAGGTTGTCGCGGGCAATGCGCTGGCCAAGTCTGGTGCTGATATACTGATTCAGCTCATAATAAAACCTGGCAAAATAGGCGCGTTCGTCACGGGGCGACTGGCCCAGCGGCGTAATAAAGGCAGTATCAGCCTGTTCGAGGCCGGCTTCGGCCTGAAAGTTTTCGCGTTCATAACCGGTTTTAACTCTGAAGGCATCACCCTTCTGCTCACCGGCATTGTCACGTTTGTCAAAATCGGTATCGCTCTGGGCAATTTCGGCGTCGAGATAAATATTTTCGGTCGGCTTGAAGCGTGCATCGAATGACACAACCCGATTCGAGAGGGTCGGAAATTCCTGGCTCGAACCGGCATTGTCACGTTCATCTTCGGTGCCGACCAGGTTAAAACCCAGCCGCATCGACGCGTCACGTGAATGTTCGAGTCTGAAGCCACCGACATAGCGAGGATTTTTAAGGTCGTCCTTTTCGAGGGCGTAATAGCCGCCGAAACCGCTGACCTTCGTGTAGTCGAATTCCTGCACGCCGTAGACGCCTAGCAGATTCTGGGTCATACTGTATTCTGACATTTCAGGAAAAGCGTGCCCCAGCACCAGCCTTGACCGGTCGGTGCGCGAATCGACCGTCAGCTGATTCAGGGTAAAGCCATCACGATACGGTCTTTTATCATTGGTATGGGTAGCATCGACGTTAACTTCGAGAGAATCGCCGTTGCGCCGCGTCGAAAACAGCTCGTAACGGTAGTTGGTTTCATAGAACTGCCCCTCATCACGGGCAGACAGGTGCTTGTCGCCCTTGACCCAGGTCGAGTAGATACCGGTATCGGTATAGAGATTCGAACTGAACAGGCGCTGTTCATCCCATTCGTTGATATCGTAATACTGCGGCGGTCTCTGATCGAGCACCGGAATACTCATGGCCGGAGCCGGCGGACGGGCTTCTGAGGCTGGTACAAAATATTCGCGGTGCGGGTCACCCATCGCGGAAAAGCGTGGATCCTGAGCAGTTTTCAGTTCATAACCGCCAATTTCGCCCGACTGGCTGTTAACGACAATGCCACGCGGCCGGTCAATTGCGGTCGGGGCTTTCAATTCAGGTATTGCCAGCGGGTTGAAAAATTCGCGGTCGTAATTAACTGCCGGAAAAAGCACCGAACGCCCGTCATTGCCGGGCGCACTTTCGGTCATCTGATCCTGTCTGCTGGCGGTGAAACCGTTGCCGATGAAGATCAGAAAAACCGCCAGAACAAGCATTGTTTTTCTGGCGGTGTTTTTCATGTTGGAAGAGCTTTCATCAAGGACCGGGCCTCGCTGCAGAAGTTATTTCAGGTAGCTGAGCGGATTCTGGGGTTTACCATTCTTGCGCACTTCGAAATGCAGGTGGTTACCAGTGGCAACGCCAGTGGCACCAACACGGGCTACAACCTGTCCAGCTCTGACGCTCTGACCTTTCTTGACCAGAATCGAGCTGCAGTGAGCGTATCTGGTCGAGAAACCGCCGGCGTGACTGACGATAACCAGGTTGCCGTAGCCAGGGCGGCGACCGGCATAGATTACCTTACCGCTTGAGGCGGCGGCGATCGGCGAACCCTTGGGAGCGGCGATATCGATACCGGCATGAAACAGGCGCTTGCGATATACAGGGTGGTTTCTCCAGCCGTATTTATCAGAGAGGCGACCTCTTACCGGCATTTTCCAGCTGGCGCGGGTAACTTCAGAGCGGCTCTTTACCACTTTGAAATCTTTTACTTCTTCGTTCGAACCCTTTTTACCTGCCGGAATCCTGATGCTCTGACCGGCCATGACAACGGTGTTGGTCATATTGTTGGCGGCAACGATGGCGCCAATGGTAGTGCGATATCTTCTGGCGATCAGTGACAGTGATTCACCACCCTTAACCTGGTGTTCTACCATGCTGGCAGCAACCGGGGTTTCGGGTTTGGCTTCTTCGGCCTTTACGACACGATAAAGCTTTTTGTCGGGGTTGATTTTGATTTCCTGACCAACTTTAAGGAAAGTGCCTTTGAGGTTGTTGTCGGCCTGAAGCTGAGCAACCGTGGTGTTGAAGCGATTGGCAATCTTAAGCAGACTGTCACCCTGGGCAACAGTGTAAGCGATTTCACGAGCTTCTTTTTCTACTTCGATCTTCGGAGCCGCAACCTTCGGTGCCGCATTGTCGATTTTGCTGGCAGCGATTCGGTCAGCAGAAACCGGGGCTACTTCAACCGGCTTCACGGCAGAAACCATGGCGGCCTTTTCCTGAGTCTGGGTAACTGCAGCTTTTTCGACAAATTCGATTTTCGGTTTTGCGGCCGGGGCAATTGCCATCTGTACCTTTTCAAGCTTGATCATTTCAAGTTTCTGCTCGGGCACGATGGCGGTTCTGGCTTCGCGAACCATGTCAAGTTTTCTGCCAACTTCAACCATGCTGTCAGCGGGCTTTACGATGGCGATTTCGGGTTTGCCGACGGCTACCGGAATCTTGATGCGCTGGTCGGCAACAAGCATGTGAGTTTTCAGGTTGTTCGATTCGACCAGTTCCTGAAGCGGAACTCTGAAGCGGCTGGCGATGCGGGAAAGAGAATCGCCTTTTCTTACAGTGTAATAGAGAGCACTGGTGGGCATCGGAACCTTGATTGTCTGACCGGCCTGAATGCTGTGGCGGTCGTCGATTCTGTTC
>JAKQKW010000030.1 GCA_029560455.1 Candidatus Rifleibacteriota bacterium | reverse complement strand
ACCGGCAGCTTTATCGACCAGCAGGCCGAACGCATTTTCTCTGACGTCGAAGAATTCAACGCCATCACCGACCCGCAGAAGCGCATGGAATCAATTCTCATGCGTTTCATGGAAGAGGGCCGCAAATCTGACTGCCCGGCCAGTGTTGCCTGCCGCTGCACGGTTTTCACCAAATCCGACATGATTCACCTGCAGAACAAGGGTATTCCGATACGCCACATCATCAGTGGTCTGCATGAAGGCGTAGCCAAGAACTACAAATCAACCCTCGTCAACAACCGCAAGCTGCAGGCTCCTGTCGCCTTTATCGGCGGTTATGCTTCAAATATGCTCGCCCGCCAGTCTTTCGAACGTATTCTCGGTCTGCCGGTAACCGTGCCCGATCATTACACCAGTGCCGGCGCCCTTGGTGCCATTCTCAACGCCATCAGCAAAAACCAGGGCTGCGCCGTCACCTCTCATCAGATCAACCAGCTCAAAGCTTCTGAAGCTTTTGCCGCGGTGCGCACCGAGCCTCTCGCTCTCAAGCTGCACCCGTTCGCCGAATGCGGCAAGGCTGATGGTCTGCCGCCTGGCAAAGACATTGTCGATGTCTACATGGGCTACGATATCGGTTCGACCACGACCAAGCTGGTTCTCATCACCCCCGAAGGCCGCATCGTCTACAAGCGCTATATTCCGACCGAAGGCCAGCCGGTCGTCGCCATCAAAAAGGCTCTGCGTAACTGCGTAGAAACCATCGACGTTAAACGCGTCAACGTGCTCGGCGTCGGCACTACCGGCTCAGGCCGCGAAGTGGCGAATCTGTTCGTCGGCGCTGACGACGTCGTCAACGAAGTTACCGCGCATGCCCGCGGCACCAGCCATTTCGAACCCGGAGTCGACACCATTTTCGAACTCGGCGGTCAGGACGCCAAATACACGGCACTCGGCAACGGCTATGTCGTCGATTTCCGCATGAATAAAGTATGCGCCGCCGGCACCGGCAGCTTTCTCGAAGAAAGCGCCAACAAGCTCGGCATCAATATTGCCGGCGAATACGAAGAAATGGCGATGCGCGCCAAAGCTCCATACCGCCTGACCGAACGCTGCACTGTTTACATGGAATCAGATCTGATGTCGTATCTGCAGATGGGCGGCGCCGTCGAAGACCTGCTCGCCGGCCTGTCGCAGGCCGTTGTTCACAACTATCTGAACCGCGTCGTCCAGGATGGCAAGATCGGCCACAAAATCAGCTTTCAGGGCGGCCCCTCGCTCAACAAATCAGTAGTTGCCGCTTTTGAACGCATCGTCGGCAAACCGATCATCACTCTGCCCCATCGCGAAGTCATGGGCGGCATCGGCGCGGCGCTGCACGCCATGGACGAAATCAAAGCCAAACTGGCCGCCGGCCAGCCGTTCAAGACCAGATTCCGCGGCTGGGGCGTCGTTGAACAGCCGTTCGTTCACGACGAAGAAATCTGCCAGCGCAACCCGAACTGCCACAACCAGTGCAAACTGCAGATATACAAAGTCGGTAACGACGAAGCCATCTACGGCGGCGACTGCGGCATGTATGAATCGCGCCAGCAGGCTACCAAACGCGCCCCTGACTTCAACCGTGTCCGTCAGGAACTCTTCTTCAAGCATATGAAGGGCCTCTACCGCATCGCCGGCGACGCGGCCACGGCCGAAAAGAAGAGCGGCAAAATCGTCCTCGGCATTCCGAGAGCTCTCGGCTTTCACCAGCTCGGCCTGTTCTGGACCCACCTGCTGACGAAGCTCGGCTATGAAGTCGTGATCAGCCCTGAAACCAACAGCGAAATCGTCGACCGCGGCATAGCAGCCATGACCTGCGAGGCCTGTTTCCCGGTCAAGATCTCGCACGGACACGCGGCAACCATCAAGGATCACTGCGACTTCATCTTCATGCCGATGCTCATCGAAATGGAAGCGAATCAGGGCAACAACGCTTTCTACTGCCCCTACGTCGAAGCCAACACCTATATGCTGATGGCGGCGCTCGGCCTCGACCCGAAGAAGGTCATCAAGCCGGCCGTTTACTTCAAGAAGGGCAAAATGGACATGCACCTGTCGTTTGCCCAGGAATTCAAACGCCTCGGCCTGCGTTTCAACGACGCTGAATTCAACAAAGCCTACGATGAAGCCACCGAAGTGCTCAAGCAGTTCGACGCCGAAATCAAGAGAGTCGGCGCCGAAATTCTCAAAAACCTCGGTGACCGCCGCGCCATCGTCGTCATCGGCCGCCCCTACAGTGCCTACGACTCACGCACCAATCTCAATCTGTTCGCCACCTTCAGCCGCCTCGGCATTCATGCGATCCCACAGGAATTTCTCGATCTGTCGGGCATCGACATCGAGTCTGAATACCCGAACATGTACTGGGGCTTCGGCAACCGCATCCTGCAAGCCGCCAAGTATATCAACCGCGACAACCGGCTGTTCGGCCTTTATCTGACCAGCTTCTCATGCGGCCCCGATTCATTCGTACTGCATTTCTTCAACCATGAGATGAACCGCACCGGTCGCCCCTACCTTGAACTTGAACTCGACGAACATTCGGCCGGCGCCGGCGTCGAAACCCGCCTGCTCGCCTTCATCGACGCGATCAAGAACCAGCAGCAGATCACTGTACTGACCAGCAAAGACATCAACTTCATGCCGCGCAAATCAACAGCGCCGCTCACCGAGCGCACTCTGTATCTGCCGAAAATGGCCGAAGGCGCGCGCTGTCTCGCAGCGGCATTCAGAGCAGTCGGCTGCAAGGCTGAAGTCATGCCGACTTACTCGAACGCCGGCATCGAATTCGGCAAGAAGCACACGAGCGGCAAGGAATGCTTCCCCTGCATCGTCACCACCGGCGATATGTTCGACGTCATCGACCGCCACATGGCCGATGGCATGGATGTCAACAACGGTCTGGCGTTCTTTATGCCCGAAACCGAAGGCCCGTGCCGCTTCGGGCAATATACCCGCCTGCACCGCATTCTGCTCGACAAATATAAATACGTGAATGTGCCGATTCTGTCGCCGAGTTCAGAAGACAGCTACCGCTTCAGCGGTTACTTCACCGATGATCAGGCACTGCAGTTCAGGCAGCTCGCCTGGCAGTCGATCGTCTATTCTGACCTCATCGAAAAGGCCCTGTGGCGCATCAGACCCTATGAAAAGGTCAAAGGCACCACCGACATGGTATTCGAAAACGCCATGCTTTCTGGCATTTCGGCAATCGAAGCCGGCGGCGGACTGCAACTGATCAAGGCCGCCAAAAGGGCAGCCCGGGCTTTTGCCGCTATTGAACGCAACAACGAACAGCGCCCGCTGATCGGCATTGTCGGCGAAATCTTCGTGCGCACCCATAAAGAAAGCAATCAGCAGCTGGTCAAGACCCTCGAAGACATGGGCTGCGAAACCTACACTTCATCTGTTGCCGAATGGATCGAATACACGACCCACACCGGCATCGAAGATTCAAAAGAAGCCTTCAGACGCCAGAAAAGCATCAGCAACCTTGGCGAAACCGCCAAATTCTGGCTCACCTCGAAGTATCAGCGCATGGTCGCGAAGTTCATTTCGCAGCCTTTCTCACGGATTCTCGACAACCGTTTCGACCATTCGACCGAGCACATTCTGCATGAAGTCGGCGAAACCTTCTCGAATCATATCAACGGTGAAGCCATTCTCAGCATCGGCGGCGCCCTGGCATTCGCCAAAGAAGGTTACAACGGCGTAGTCAACTCGATGCCGTTCACCTGCATGCCGAGCACCATCGCCAGTGCCATTCTCAAGGTTCACATGCGCAATCAGGCTCCATTTGTCGACATGATCTACGACGGCACCATTCTGCCGAACCGCGAAACCAATCTGGCCACCTTCGTTTTCCAGGCCAAACAGAACCTCGAAAAGAACGGTCGCAAAGCCTGACCCAACAGGTTTCAGCACCAGATCGGAAACAAACCGGGCTGTCACACAAAACTGTGCGACAGCCCGGTTTTTCTTTGTGCAACTGTTAGAAAAATCTCTCAGTTACGAATAAATTTCAGAGTTTCAATAGCCTTTTTTCTTCTCAAGGTAATCGGCAACTTTGCTGTGGCCGCTTGATTTTGCAAGTTTGCGAGGCGTGTCACCGCCCTGGTTTTTCAGACTGACCCGGGCTTTGTTTTCGACAAGGGTCTTTACCGCTTCCATCCGGCCGCTGGCACTGGCGTGATGCAGGGCCGAACTGCCTTCGTTATCAACGTCATCTACTTTGGCACCGCTCTTGAGCAGCAGCTTGATCAGGTTCACGTGATTAAAGCGGGCGGCCATGATCAGAGGTGTCCAGCCATCGTTGTCTCTTGCTTTTACAAGATCCGGCTTTTCTTTTAAAAGATTCTGCACCTGTTCAAGCCTGCCGTTCTCAACTGCATTCATCAGCTCTTTAATTTCGAATTCGGTGAAAGGCTTTGGCTGACGGGTTTCATCAGGCTGCCAGTTGAGAATCGCTTTTGATTGTGCTGCCAGAGGCTGAACACAAACAGCAAAGAGAAGAATCATCAGGATTGCAGAACAGAGAGATAGTTTTTTCATGTCTTCAATTGCCTCCAGATGCAAATTCTATTTTATAAATAACATTTTACCAGACTTTCTTCCAGAACGTCACTAAACCTCAGAAAGACCAGGGTAAACGTAATTTTTTTTCTTTCCAACAGCGTGTTACGGCATGTCAGTCGTTGCCGCCGCTTCCGCCCTCCTGGCTCACGCGGCATAATGCCGTCCTGGCAACAACGCTCTGCGATCTTCGCACCCTCATAGTTCCATCTGCTCCCTCTGTTCGCACGACCGGAACACGGGCTCTAAGCCGCATCCTGCGGCAATCGCCCGCGTTTTGCCATCCAGGCAAAACGTCCGGTCTTAGCGGCATCGTTCGCAGGGAACTATGGGGTGCTCGACAAGCTCGCTTATGCAATCGCCTGACCTGCCGAAAGCAGCG
>JAKQKW010000007.1 GCA_029560455.1 Candidatus Rifleibacteriota bacterium | reverse complement strand
GCAGAACCGCGCAGGATAGAGCGGTTCTGCTGAGCGAAAACTTGATAAAAACATTCTTGGCTGGAGCACCCGGCAGCATCTATCCTGATGCCGCCGAGTATCGCTGACCTCCTGTCAGCAAAAAAGCAACCCGACTGATAGACCGGGCCGACGAACCAGTTCAACTTTGTTTTTGCAGTAATCAATAATTCAAGCAGTGATAATTCGGTCGGTGGCCTTAAAAGTCGTGGCAAAGGGGTTTTTATGAATGCAGAAGCGGCACTGATTATGGCTTACGCTGTAATCAGCAAACTTTCGTTCTCTGTGTTACGGCGCCGCTGACGAAAATCCCGCAGACAAAGGCTAGCTACTGATCGGTAATCAGATTCAGGCGACAAAATAAGTTCGAAATGGGTTGCAGGAGACAGATATGAGCAAAAGCAGCGATGAACGCAAAAGTCACGAAATTATCATGTGCATGGGCAGTGCCTGCTTTACCCGCGGCAACAATCGCAGCGTCGAAATCGTCAAGGATTACCTCGAAAAGAACGACCTGACCGCAGAAACCACTTTTCGCGGCTGTCTCTGTTCAAACCGCTGCAAAGCTGCGCCAGTCATCATCATCGACGGGCAGCCATTCGAAAAGGTTGTGCCACAGGCGGTGAGCGAAGTTCTCGATCACGTCTTCAAAGAAGGCGGCAAAGAAAATGAATCAGCTTAAACCAGTCTTTACACGCAAGGCCGACTGCCGCGACTGCTACAAATGCGTTCGCGAATGCCCGGTCAAGGCGATTAAAATCGAAGACAACAGCGCCGGCATTGTCGACGAACTCTGCATTCACTGCGGGCGCTGCGTTGAAGTGTGCCCGGTCGGCGCCAAAAAAGTACGCAACGATGTGCCGGCAGTCAGACAACAGATCGAACTCGGCAAAAAAGTGGTTCTTTCAATTGCCCCGTCATGGCGGGCTGAATTCAAAAACCTGCACGTATCACAACTGATCGGAGCCCTGCGCATGCTTGGCTTCAGCCAGATCTCGGAAACCGCCATCGGCGCCCAGATGGTTTCGCAGGCGGTTGCAGAGCTGATCGACCATTCTGACCAGCAGCTGTTTCTTTCGACCGCCTGCCCCACTGTGGTCGACCTGATCTGCAAATATTACCCCGACTATGTCAGGCATCTCACCCCGGTAATTTCACCGCTCATGGCACACGCCCGCTATCTCAAATCGACAGCCGGCGAAAATATCAGCGTTGCCTTCGCCGGCCCCTGTATCGCTAAAAAAGTTGAGTCAGAACGTTACCAGGAAACGATTGCCGGCGCCCTGACTTTTGAAAATATCCATGAGTGGCTGACAGACGCCGGTATTGATCCTTACAAAATTACAATTGATAACAACTCGACGTTTTTTCCGCACCCGGCGTGCGAGGGCGGCCTTTACCCCATAGATGGCGGCATGATCAGCGGCATCAGGGCCAGACTGCAGAAACCGAACGTCGAATTCATGTGCTTTTCAGGTATAGATGCCATAACCTCGGCAATGCGAGAGCTTGACCAGCTGCCGCCCGGCCGGCAGATTTTCATCGAACTTCTTGCCTGCGGCGGCGGCTGTGTCAATGGCCCGGTCATGAAGCGACGCGAGGCTACCATCATCAAACGCGACAGCATTTTCAGCCATGTTGACCAGGCTTTTCACCCCGGTGACCAGATCGGAACCCTTGATATCTCGGCAAAATTCAGCACCAGCCCGATTCAAATCAGACGCCACTCTGAAAATGTCGTTAGAGCAGCACTGCAGCGTGTTGGAAAAACAAGCTCGCGCGATGAACTGAACTGTGGCAGCTGCGGCTACGATTCATGCCGGGATTTTGCCGAAGCCCTCCTCGATGGCAAAGCCATGGAAAACATGTGTGTCTCATACATGCGCAAACTCGCCAGCAAAAAGGCCAACGCCCTGATCAAGGCCATGCCTGCCGGCGTGGTAATTGCCGATGCCGGGCTGCGCATCATCGAATGCAACCGCCGTTTTGCCAGTATTTTCGGGTCTGACATGGAAATGGTCTTTGACGCATCACCCGGCATGGAAGGCGCGCAGCTCAGCAAGATCGTGCCTTTTCACAAGGTTTTCAGAAACGTTCTGGTGACCGGCGAAGACTGGGTCGATCACGATATCACCTACCGCGATCATCAGCTCAATATTTCGGTCTTTTCAATCGAAAAGGGGCAGGTCATCGGCGCGGTAATTCAGGATATACGGGTACCGCACGTTCGCCGCGACCAGGTCGTGAAAAGGGTTGAAGAAGTCATCAGACTCAACCTCGAAACGGTTCAGAAAATTGCCTATCTACTTGGCGAAAATGCCTCAGAAACCGAATTGCGGCTGAACAATGTGCTTGAAGCTTTCGGCAGCGAACCGGAGGAAATCAATGGAATTTCCGAAAATTACGAATAACTGCTGCGTCGAAGTTGACTTCAGGCAGAAGAACTGTGGCCGGCAGCGCACTGGCGGCGATGTTTTCCTGTCGCGCAAGCTGAAGGAACAGCAACGGGTCATTTCGGTTCTGTCAGATGGCCTTGGCAGCGGTATAAAAGCCGGGGTTCTCGCCACTCTGACTTCAGTCATGGGCCTCAATTACATGAGCAGCTTTCGTGACCCGGCCAAAGCGGCACGCAGCATAATGGATACACTGCCGGTCTGCTCTGAACGCCACATCAGCTACAGCACTTTTTCGCTCGTCGACGTCGACTTCGAAAACGAGGTCAAGATCGTTGAATACGACAACCCGCCGGTGCTGGTTGCCCGTGGTTCAGAGATTATCAGACTCGAACGCTCACAGGTTCAGGTGACCAGAACTGACCGCGAACCGGTGGCGATTTCGGTTGCCGATTTTCAGGCCCAGCCGGGTGACCGCATCATCATGCTATCTGACGGCGTAAGCCAGAGCGGCATTGGCAGCCAGCCGCTTCCATTCGGTTGGGGCATCGAAAAAACCGGTAATTTCATCAGGGAGCAGATCGAAAAGAAGTCAGACATTTCGGCCTGTGAACTGGCAGCGGCTATTGTCGACAAGGCATGGCTCAACAATGGCGGGCATGCGCTCGACGACATTACCTGCGGCGTCATTTACTTTCGTCAGCCGAGGCAGCTGCTGATAATGACCGGCCCGCCCTACGATCAGAAGAAAGACCGTTTGCTTGCCGAGCTGGTCGGTAATTTTCCCGGCAGAAAAATTATCTGCGGCGGCACCACCGCCAACATTGTCGCCCGCGAGACCGGGCGCGAAGTGCATGTCATGCTTGGCAAGATCGACCCCGACCTGCCGCCGGATTCGATAATGGAAGGCGTTGACCTGATCACCGAGGGCATTCTCACGGTCGGGCGCGTTGCCAGATATTTAGAAGACCGGCGCAACCCAGAAACCCTGAATCTCAACCCGGCCACAAAAATTGTCCGTATGCTGCTCAACAGCGATATAATTAATTTTGTGGTCGGAACCCGGGTTAACGAGTTTCACCAGGATCCGAACATGCCGGTCGAACTGGAAATCAGGCGCAACGTCATCAAAAAGATCGCAGCGCTTCTTGAAAACCAGTATCTCAAGGAAACCAGCATTCAATACATCTAACGGAGTCATGAAATGAGCAAGAAGTTCAAAATCACCATCTGTTCGGGAACAGCCTGCTATGTGCTGGGTGGCGCCCAGCTGATGATGCTGGAAGACCTGATGCCGGCCGAATTCAGAGACCAGGTCGAGATAGTCGGTTCAGCCTGTCTGCAGGCCTGTCGGCAGGGCGGCAGCGGCCAGCCGCCGTTCGTAAAAATCAATGATTATCTGATGGAATCAGCCTCGATCGCCAAAATCGTGGATTACCTGCGTAAGCACTGAATCAGGCAAAGGAAACTCGTATGACATACATCAACAATGCGGCCCTGATCAAACGCCAGCTCATGGTGAGACTGGCAAGAATGATGTTTGCCGGCACCCTCGGCACTCAGGTTGACTATATTCCGCTGCAGCAGGCCCCACGCGAGTCGGCATCGGTGCGCTGCTGCATTCATCATGACCGCGCCGTGCTGCGCTATCGCCTGATGGCTCTGCTTGGCTTCGCAGTCGAAAACGAGAAACCCGAAGACGAGATTCGCACCCTCGCCAGTTATGTTGCTGAAGCTGAACAGAAAGGCGCTGAACGCCTCGACGACAAGATACTTACCGTTATCGACGAAGCCTGCAGCTCATGCGTCAGGGCCAATTACCGGGTCACCAACGCCTGCCGCGGCTGCGTCGCCAGACAGTGCATCATGAACTGTCCGAAAAATGCCATTCATATCGAAAACGGGCACGCGGTCATCGATGAAAAGATCTGTGTCAGCTGCGGCATCTGCGCCAAAGCCTGCCCTTATCATTCGATCATTTACCAGCCGATTCCGTGTGAAGAGGCCTGCCCGGTCAATGCCATAACTCAGGACGAACGCGGCAAGGAAAAAATCGACGAAAACAAATGTATTCATTGTGGCCGCTGTCAGCAGGCCTGCCCGTTCGGTGCGGTCATGGAACGCTCAGAAATGTTCGATGTCCTTCGGGTAGTTCTCAACCCGGCCTGCAAAACCATCGCCATGATCGCACCCGCTATCGTCGGGCAATTCAATACTGAACTCGGCAAAGTTGTCACAGCTTTGAAAAAACTCGGCTTCGACCATGTGGTAGAAGTGGCTTATGGAGCAGATCTGACCGCCGAAAAAGAAACCGCCGAATTCATCGAACGGGTCGGGCATGGCAACACCTGCATGACATCTTCATGCTGCCCGGCCTATGTTGAGGCTGTAAATAAGCATATCAGCAACATCAAACCTCTCGTTTCCGACACTCCAAGCCCGATGCAGCTTACCGGCGAATGGGCCGGCCAGAAATGGCCGGGCGCCAAACGTGTATTCATCGGCCCATGCGTTGCCAAGCGCGCCGAAGCACGCGCCAGCAAGCATGTCGAGAATGTTCTCACTTTTGAAGAACTTGGTTCAATTCTTGTTGCAGCCGGCATCGATGTTCTCGAATGCGAAGAAAGTGCGCCCGACCAGATAGCAACTGCAACCGGCCGCAAATTCGCTATTTCCGGGGGAGTTGCCGGTGCAGTTGTTGCAGCAGCAGCCGGCCATGGCGTTAAAGCTGAAGAAAAACTCTTCAACGGTCTTGATAAAAAGGCATTTGCAACCCTCAAGGTGGTTGACAAGGTTGTAAAAAACACTACTTTCATAGAAGTTATGACCTGCGAAGGCGGCTGTCTGCACGGCCCCGGGGTAATCAGCAACCCGGTCGTGGCGCGGCGCTTTCTCGAAAAAATGCTCAAGGAACACCCCTGATGGACAGTCTCGAACACAATATCAGCCCGGTAGTCTTCACCAACAAGGCGCAATGCCGTGACTGTTACCGATGCCTGCGCCAGTGCCCGGTCAAAGCGATACGCATGATCAACGGTCAGGCCAGCGTCGATCCCGAAAAGTGCATTGCCTGCGGCACATGCATAAAAGAATGCCCGCAGGGCGCCAAACAGTACCGCAACGATCTGGAAAAGGCTATCAGATTGCTAAAAGAACCGTTTCCGGTTGCAGTCAGCCTGGCCCCGTCGTTTGCAGCGTTCTTCACGAAATCAGAGCGACAGCGGCTGCCATCGGCGCTGCGCAAGCTTGGCTTCGCACATGTTTCAGAAACATCTATCGGAGCCCACCCGGTTGCCATGGCCAGTCTCAAGAAAAAGTTCGTCGACCGCAGTTCAATCTGCACCGCCTGCCCGGCGGCGGTGAGCTTTATCAGAAAATACGTACCGGAACTGACTGACAATCTGCTGCCGGTAGCTTCACCAATGCTGGCCCATGCTGCCATCATCAGAAAAAAAATCGGCGAAGGGGCGCGCGTTGTCTTTATTGGCCCATGTATAGCCAAAAAGCAGGAAGCGGACAGCAGTGAAGGCCTGCAGAAAATCGACTGCGCCCTGACCTTTCGCGAGCTTACCGAATGGTTTGAACGCGAAAACATCAGACTTGACCGGCTTGAAGAGAGCCCGTTCGATGACCAGCCCGATGGTCAGGCCCGCTTTTTTCCCTTGCCCGGCGGTCTGACACGTACCGCCAGCATGGGGTCTGACAGTCTGATCGGCGATATCGTCGCAGTCAGTGGCCACGCTGAGTTTCGCAAAATTCTAGAAGTCATCGAAAAATCACGGGTTAAAATGTTCGTTGAACCGCTGTTCTGCTCTCAGGGCTGCATTAATGGGCCGGGAGCACCCGAAAACAGTCAGCTTTTCGAAAACCGGCGCGAAGTTATCGACTTTGCTGAGCAGCATCCTGGCTCAGAGACAGTCAAGCATGAGGCTGACGAAGTTGTCGACGCCTCTTACAAACCCGAAAAAGCGCCAGAAGAAACAGTCGAGATTACCGAAGAGGCAATAAACAGGGTTCTTGCCGCCACCGGCAAAACCAGCCCGACTGACGAACTGAACTGCGGGGCCTGCGGTTACGATTCATGCCGCGACAAGGCAATCGCCGTCATCAGGGGGTTTGCCGAAATCGACATGTGTATACCCTATATGCGGCGCCTGGCCGAACAGCGCACTGACCGCATCATCGAGACCAGCCCGAATGGCATCGTCATGCTCGATGACAAGCTGACCATTCTCAGCATGAACCCGGCTTTCCGCAAAATGTTTCTTTGTTCTGAAGCGGTTCTCGGCAAACACATCTCGTATCTTATCGACCCCGAGCCATTTGAAAAGGTTCTGACCGGCAGTGAGAATCTGATCGAGCAGACAACCAAGCATCAGCGCTACAACCTGATCGTACACCAGATCATTTATCAGCTCGAAATCGAGAATCAGCTTGTCGGTATATTTGTCAACATCACCGGCAGCCGGCAGAGCATCGAAGAGCTAGCGAGAATTCGTTCTAAAACGATTCAGCAGGCCAGAGAAATGCTTGAGCATCAGGTCAAAATGGCGCAGCAGATGGCAAAATACCTTGGCGAAAGCACCGCGCAGGGCGAAAGCATCATCGAAAATCTTCTCAAGCTCACCGAAAGTGAAGACGAGGGCGAAAACCGCAGAAAGGGCCCGGAATGGGATATATTCACGTCGAAATAGATATTGCACAAACCCCCAAAAAGACCGGTGGAATCTGCGGCGATGCAGTAAATTCGTTCAGAACTCCTGAAGCAACGGTGATTCTGCTCGTTGACGGTGTTGGTTCGGGCATAAAGGCCAATATCTACGCCAACATGGCCTGTTCGAGGCTCGAAAAGCTTCTTGAATCTGGTTTTTCATTGCGGCGCGCCTTTTCTTCGCTGGTAAAAACCATGCATGAATCGCGCGGCAGTGACATGCCCTACGCAGTCTTTTCGGTGATACGCATTCTCAACAACGGTGAAGCGACGATCCTTGCCTACGAAATGCCGGAGGCAATTTTTATCGGCCGCCATTCGGCCGCAATTCTACCCCGACGTAACTTTACTCTCGAACGCGAGGTAATCAGCGAAAGCAACCTGTTCCTCGAACCGGGCGAGGGTCTGCTGCTGTTTTCTGACGGCATCACCCTGGCCGGAATCGGCGGCAAGACCCGCCTTGGCTGGAACATCAACGAAATCTGCCGCTTTGTTAACGACAGTCTGGTAGCCGGCGAAAAAAAGAAAAAGCTTTATCAGCGCATTCATCAGCATGCCCGCGAACTCTGGGGAACCCCATGCGGTGACGACTGTACGGTTCTCAGCGCCTTCTGCCGCCGGGGCAAAGTAGTGAACATTTTTACCGGGCCACCGGCCCAGAGCGGCGATGACCGCAAGGTTATCGAAGACTTTCTTGCACTGCCCGGCACCAGAATTGTCGCCGGAGCGACCACAGCCCAGATTGTCGCAAAGCACCTTGGCCGCGAACTCAAGATTAATACTGCCGATACCAGCATGATCGCCCCCCCCGGCTACAGCATCGAAGGTATCGATCTGGTCACCGAAGGTGCCGTGACGCTCAACCAGCTCTACAACATTCTCGATGCCGACCCGATTTATTTCGAGCCCGACTCTTCAGTAACCCGCTTTTATGACGCAATCATCGACGCTGACCGCATCAATTTCATCGTCGGGGCGGCAAAAAACGCCGGACACGGCGATATTGCCTTCCGGCAGCAGGGCATCATTCCGCGTCAAAAGATCGTCGAACTTCTGGCAGAAAAGCTGACCGTCGAAGGCAGACTGATTGACATCAAGATGGTTTAAGCACAAAAGTGGTTTAATAATTTTTCCACTCCCGGATTAAAAAAACTTTTGTTATGATTATCTGTATAGTTATCAGTGTAGTGTTTTCTTAGCCGGAGTTGTGTACCCCGGGAGGTATAAAAATGAAAAAGTTCATTCTGGGCCTGATGCTTTTTGCCACTCCACTGGCTGCTTCAGCCATGGGGATCGACAGTGACAGCAGCAACCCATTCAATGTCGAAAGAGTCAATATTCCATCAAGTGCTTCGGTCAACGGCGGCGCTGGCGCAGCTGAAGCCGCGGCACCGGCCGCAGCAGGCGCAAACGAAATCAAGCCGGGCACCGTCGGTTACGTCAACGTCAATACCAGGCTCAACGTTCGCACTGCCCCCTGGGGAAAAATCATCGGCAAGCTCTACGACGGCGACAAGCTGCGAATCGTAGCCCGAGAGGGCGACTGGTTGAAGATTCACTATAACGGCGGCTATGCCTACGTTCACAGTAACTACGTCGAAATCGGCGAAGAACGTGTCAACCGGCCTGATGAAAATGACGATTCCGGCAGCGTTGGCGGCAAACCAACCACAGGGGTACCAGACGGCACCCTTGACCCGGCACGCTTCGGTTACGACAACAAGCGCTTCAGCGCAGTATTCGATATCGTCGAAAAGTTCTGCTCAGCCAACAAAGCCTATGTCTTCGGCGCCGGCCACAAAAAAACTTCCGGCTATGCCGAGAAAACCGACTGTTCAGGCTTCGTCGGTCAGTTCATTCAGAAAATGGCGGCGGCTTCTGGCATTCCGCCGGTCTTTCCTGCCAACAGCTGGTATCCTTCAAGCCAGATCTATAAAAATCAGTATACCAACAAGATTACTTCTTCCTTTCCGCCACCGAACCCGCGCGATTCGATCAAGCCAGGTGATGTTTTCGTAATGAACCCGGGTAGCAGCGGCATCGGCCATGTCGGTCTGTTCATGGGCTACACCTCTTCAGGTCAGCCGATTATCGCCCACTCAACCCCGACCCGCGTCAACAGAGATACCCGCATCGCCGGCAAAGTCGGCTATTCAGGCGTGCGCATCGAAGTTCTGCCCTCACGCTACAAATCCCGCTGGGCCGGCGTATATCGCATCAAGAACATGGACAGCATGCTCAACAAGCTTTCTAAATGATCAGATCCTTTAAAACTCTTGCACTGCTGTTTGCTTTTGCTTTCAACCTCTCAGCCAGCGCTGATACCGAGCTGGTCAAGCTGCCCGATGTCGAATTCTCACGCTGGCTGGCGTTTTCACAGGGTGACACACCAAACCAGCTTTTGTGGCTGAGTGAAGACAACGGCGGCGTCCTTGACGGCCCGTTCCAGGGTCCGATGGCTTTTGTAACCGACCGTAACGGCAACCTGTGGGCTGGTGACACGCTGAATGCCCGGGTGACGGCATTCTCGCCAAAAGGTCGCCCGATCAAGGTCATCGACCTGATCAAAACAGCGAAAGAAGCCGGGCTGGCAACTGACCCGGTTCTCGTCGATCTTACCCCAGGGTTTCCGGGCAAACTGCTCGCCGCCGATACTGCCAATAATGCCATTATTGAAATCGACCTGCGAAAATCGCCACCCCGTGCTTTTCTGCCACTTTCAGGCCCGGCCGGCTGGCAGCAGATCAATCAACTGCACAGCGATCAGCATGGCAATATCTATGTCGAAGATGTGGCTTCGCGTCGCACCTTCATTCTCAACCGCGATGGCCGACCGATCGGCAAGCCCCTCGATGGGCTGATCGGCATTGCCGTTGCCCGCGACAGTCGAATTGCGGTACTGGCCGCCGACGAAAAGGTTGCCGGCGTCTGGCAGGTTCTCACGGCCACACAGCCTGGCGGCAAGCTCGAACACCTCTCGTTCATCAGAGATGACGAGCCGGTTATCTGGTGCGCTCTACAGGGCTACGATGCTAAAAACCGCCTGCATGTCATCTACGACACGACCTCTTCGAGATATTATCTGACACTCGCTGTTGACGGCACAGTTTTACGCAAACTGCAGACAGCTCACCCCGACCCCGGTTACGACCCGACCCGGCCAGACTGGGTCGACGCGAATGGCCGACTTTACAAGGTCAAAATCGCCTCAGACACGCTCGAGGTAATGACCCTCAAGTAGGCAATCATGATTGTCAAAACCTGCCCTGCCAGACCTGAATGGCAGGGCAGATTTTTGTTGCGCAAAATGCGGGTTTGCGCTAATCTCTGCGGTCATGGGAAAAAAGAAACTGATCAGATTCAGGGAAAACGCCACTTTTCCGGAGCTTTTCGAGCCGCCGGCACTTGAACTTCTTGCCAAAGACCACGAATTAAAGGGGCGCTGGGCCGAAGGTTACTTTGGCAACAGCAACCCGGTCATTCTTGAGCTCGGATGTGGGCGTGGTGAATATACAGTTGGCCTGGCACAGCTTTTTCCTGAACAAAATTTTATCGGCGTCGACATCAAGGGTTCGCGACTCAACTTCGGTGCCAAGGCTATTCGCCAGGCCGGAATCAGAAATGCCTGTTTTATTCGCAGTCAGATAGAGCTGCTTAACCGTATTTTCGACCGTGAGATAAGCGAAATCTGGGTCACCTTTCCTGATCCATTTCACGGCAAGGCGCACCGACGCCTGACTTCGCCGGCCTTTCTCAACCGCTATCTTGGCGTGCTTGGTGAAAATGGAACCGTCTGTCTCAAAACTGACGACTTCAGTCTCTATGATTTTACCCGTGGCATCGCCAACGAAAACGGGCTTGAAATCATCGACGACACCGACGATCTCTATAATTCGCCATTACTGCTTGCCACGCCGCAGATTCAGACTACCTACGAAAAGCGGTTTATCAGCGAGGGCAAGAAAATCTGCCTGCTGCGCTTCAAACTTGACCGCGTCATCAAGCCTCTACCCAAAAAGCGGAAACAGCCCGCTGATGTAGCGGCATGCTTAAATAGCACGAAATAACAGAGAAAACTCAAAACCATACACGATATTTCGTAGCCCGCGGTTAAAAGAAAAAGCAAAAACCGCTGTATTTGCCATTTTTTAGATATCAATTAATCTGGCATGGTAAATGCTACTAATATAGTAGTGTTGATTCCTCCAACACCCTGAAACCAAGTTGAACGACCAAGGAGCAAGCCTATGAGATGAATGGAGGGTTCACCTGCGTGTGACTCCCTCTGAGCACTCTAGTTTTTTCATGCAACAACCTCTCTCTCTGATTCTAAACCCCTTAAACGGCACGAAAAAATCGAGCCGTTTTTTTCTTTTAGGCTTTCTTAAAGGCAAATGGGCCTGTATCCAAACGTATATTCGCTGCCATGGCCATAATCATTCGACCACCAGAATTATCGAACCGATCAACCAGAAAGTGCTGGCCCCGGGGATATTGCCGAAGCGAACTGCGGGTACAGAACTTGCTGTCGGCAGAGTGTTCTACCTCGACCTATAGGGTTGGTTAGGAAAAGCGCCGCAAGGCGACGGTCGGCTGGTCTAACCAGCCAGTCGACCGGGAGATCTCTCCCCCGGGGTCGGCCGCAAAAGCCGACCTCTTTTTTTATTGCCGGCTGTCGCACACAAAAAGCGGAAACAAGGCGCCGGTGCGATCTGGTAATCGGGTGACCTTTTTTGAAAGGAACTCTGTCAGATTTGCTGAGATAAATGAACGGGCCCGAAAAAAACCGCCCCGTGCAAACGGGGCGGTTTCCCTGAATAAGCCTTTTAAAAGCTGATCGATCAGCGTCTCGGCACGAGAACTCCGGTAACCTTGCGATCTTCAGTAGTGACGACGCTGATTTCAGTACCAGCCGGCACTTCGACCTCGCCGCCCTTGATAAAGGCGCCGCCAGCCAGACCAATCGGACCGAGCACCAGATAGCCGAGCGTCGAAGCCCCGGCAGCCATACCAATCTTGCGTTTATCAAATTTTGACCCGGCATCTTCAATCTTTATCGGCAACAACGAGGCATCCATACTCTCGATATTTCTCACGTCGAGGTTCACGTAGCCGGTTCTGCCGAAACGGCCGCCGCGTCTGACATTCTTGACTTCTGCTGTAACAATGCCGCCCCTGGTCATCGCCAGAATATTGCCGTTGATAAACAGGTCATCGGCTACGACCATCGGAATGGTATCGCCCTTGGTCGCGGTGCGGCTCGACAGATCTTTTTTCATGCGCAGACGAATTTCGGTGCCGGCAGGGATTGTCACCGTATGCAACGAAATCAGACCGCGTTCGATGGTCAGATGCACCAGCTGTTCAAGCCTGAAAGCCATGGGTTCCATCGATACGTTGCCGATCACTTTTTTGTCGATTTCGGCAAGGCGGGATTCAAGGGTACCTTCACCGGTCTTGTTGAAGATTTTCCATTCAATAAAGCTGAGCTTCATATCAAGAGACAGGTTGCTGGCAGAGCCCTTGAAAATGAAATCATGCAGATAGCGCGACTTTTCGGAATCGGTCTGCCCGGTTGAGCGGCCAAACAGATCTTCTTCGATCTGCCGCAGCCGGTCGGCCGTTTCCGCACTCTGTTCGTCACCGTAAATATAGCGTTCAATGCGGCTGATTCTCTTGTCGAGGTCACGGTCAACTTCTGCTGCCGGTAGAACAGTGCTCAGACAACACAACAGCAGAATCATGGCGATAATGCGACTTAATTTCATGGTTTGGCCTCCTGCTTTTTCGTTGATTCGGCTGAAGTTTCAGCCTTTTTTTCAGATTTTTTCAGACGACCGGCTTTGCGCAACCGGTCAGGGTCAAACACGATTACAATTTCACGCTGGCGCAGCGGAGTCTGTACCATATCGAGACAGAATCTGGCAAATATTTCGAGATCTGACTGCTCGACAACGATATCACGACTGTAAAGTTCATTGATATGAGCGGCGAGTGTAAAAGTTTCGTCTTCAGCCAGACCGGTGCGGGCCGCCTTGATATCAGTGACAAAGCGCACCGCCGGGCGACTGAACCTTTCGCTCTGCGGTATCATCGCTTCCTGAAAAATCAGCATTCCCGAAGCGTCGAAAAACCGTGGGAAAAGAGACGGCTCAAAGTAAAAACTGCGGGCATCAATAACAACACGGCTGAATTTTGGTGCAGCCATCTTTTCATCAATTTTAACTCCGCTGGTCCAGGAAGCGAGAAAGCTGGTCGGCTGCATCGACTGCGGGCGCAATGCCGCAAGATACAGAGCCGAGCGCAGGCTGATCTTGCCTGTCAGCGGCACATCGACACGGCAACGCACCATTCCCGAAATATCAGGCTGAAAAAAGGTTTTGGGCGCCGACATCAGAACCAGGCCAAGGCGCTCTTTCAGAGCTGCGTTTTCCTGCAGAACATGCGCTACCTGTTTTCCCTCCATCAGAGGCAGGGCGAGAATACGTTCGTAGGCGTGGTGCAGTGCATCCATCCAGGCGCGTGAGCGTTCTTCGTCATACGAAGTTTCGCTTTCCCACGGGGTGCCGGCCAGGCCGAACACTTCAAGTTTTTGCTGCAACAAAGCCTGTGAATCGACAAAATTCTCCGCCCGCAGACTGCAGGCGGAGAACATGCAAACAATTACCAGAATGGCCTTTGCCAGGAATTTCATTGAACGGAATCTCCTCTTAATCAAAGGTCACGTGTGCTCCGACGTGATGTTCACTGATGATGTCGCCATCGTAGAAAGAGTAATCAACTCTGACGTGCGGCAACACATGCATGCCAAAACCAAGAGTAAGAGTGCCATTCAGCGCACCAATGCGCATGGTCAGATCGTTTTCGATAAACTTCTTTTCGACCCCGATGCGATACTGCTGATCGTTGGCTTTTGAGGTGTTGGTGATGTTGATGGCATCAGCTGCCAGAGTGGTGCCTTTGGTAACTTCGTAGGCGGTGCCAAGATTGAGAGTGACACCATCACGGTTGGTGTTGGAGCCGCTGATTTCTTCGATAAGGTTGTCGACGGTCAGACCACCGGTCAGGCGATCGTTGTAATGATACATCAGACCAATCCCGAGCGAAAAAATATCTCTTTTACTGTGCTGCAGAAGGCTTTTGATATAGCGATCCACATTGAGCATCCGCAATTTGATACCACCATACAGCTGTTCGCGGGCCAGCATGCGGCGGGCAATCGGAAATCTGGTGCCGAATGCAAGCTGCAGATCTTTTACGCCACGTTTAACGCCCTGATATTCGCCACCCACCAGGTTGCCAAATTCGATAGAACGGTGATCTTCGGTGTAAGCAACGCCATAGCTGTATTTCGGGCGCCGGGGAACGGGTTCTTCAAGAATGTTGTGTTCAAGATAATCGGTAATCGAAAACTTGCTTTCGACGTTATCTTCATAGATGTGACCGGTAAAAGCCATGCTGGTCCAGTCATAGATATCGCGCTCATTCACTTTGGCCTGAATAGAAGCTTCACGGCCCTGAATCTGGCTCAAACCGGCAGGATTGTAGAAAGTTGCCGATTCGTCGTCAGACAGACCGATGAAAGCACCACCCATGCCCCTTGAACGTGCTGACTGAGCAGAAACTTCAGTGGTAGAAGCGACAAGAAAAATAGTGAATAACAGCAGCAGACCTGCCATTCGTGGGAATTTCTGTCGTTTCATCTGCGGGGCCTCCTTGAGCTGTCTAAATCGGGTGCTTCAATCTTAATCGTCATTAATTCAGTAAAACCTGAGTGAACATTACATCTTTTCGTTGTCTGTAGATTTTTCATTTTGTTTTCTTGACCGGTATAAATCCGTCTGGCGCCTTGGGCAACGGCTTGAATCCTTCATCTGAGCTGACCGGTTTGAGAGGAACAAAGCCGCCGCTGCTGCCTGCTGTACCGGTTGTCGGTTTGGCTGCTGCCGGTTTGCTGATAACCGGAGCTGGTTGATTCAGCTGCTTAAAGACCGGCTGACTGACCACCGGGCCGTTTTTATAAACCGGAACGCCGGTCGTTGACGGAACTTTTATTACCGGAGCCTGAGACGGCACAACCGCAGTGTCGGCATCCGGCATGGCCGGGTCTTTGACCGGCGGGTTTGCCATAGCCGGGCTCTGGCGCAGACCGTTTTTGTAGACAAAGGGCACTTCGGCATAGGTGATGTCGTCGCGATAAGGCTCTGACCTGTAATTGCGAAGCAGAGCGTATTGATCGTCACCTTCAGGCACAATCATGTCCAGAATTGGCGGGTCACCATAGGTGTCGTGGCCGCCACCAAATTCGTCGAACGTGGCAAAGGCCCTGACATCACGGTTAAGCAGGCGATTCGGTGAAACGATTTTTTTAAAGCCCATTGAAAAGCACTGATAACCAGCTTTTTCAGAAATTTTCGGCAGTTTGAGCTTCGAAATCTTGACGATTATACGGTCACTCTGAACCTTTACGTAGTCAGGGTAAATGATGTCGTTGATCTGATTCTGAAACCCAAGTTCATCGGTCTTGTTGCGCAGGATGTCATACAGTTCGTATTCGCCAAGCGGCGAAATGAGTATCATCTTTTCCCAGCCCTTGTTGTCGGCGAAGGCAACGTCACGACCGGGCAGACCTTGTTTGTAGCCAGAATTTTCAATACCATCGATATCGATGTAGATATCCCAGAGGTTGGCGACAAAACCCTGATCTTCGCTCTTTCTCGTATCGGGCCATTCACGCATGATGTAGTTGCGCATCTGAATCTCAAACACCACAACCTGACCTTCTTCATAAACGGTAAAACGTTTGATATCGAAGGTGCCACGGCGCATACGCTTGTCGCTCGGATAGAGATAATAGCCAGGGCCCTTGTCGTCGCCGATATTATCCTGAATATCCAGCCACGAGCCGGTTTCGTAATAGTAATTTACCTTTTCCTGGGCGTCTGCAGGCGCAGCAAAACCAAGCAGTGAGGCACAGCATGCCATGATCAGGCCGAGTTTTTTAATGGATTTTCTCATCACTTCACCCTGATGATCGAATACTTCTCGTCACCCGATTCCTGATACGGGTCTTTGACCTGGTTGGTTGCGGTGATGTTGAAAGCATACTTCTGATAGGCGCTGGCAGTGCTCACACCGGTAAACAGTCTTGTATAAACCCCGTCACCGGCAACTTCATCACCATTAGTGGCGTCATCGTAGAGTTTTTGCGGCTGCCAGTTGGTAAAGTCACCAACGACGGTCGGATTAACCACTTCGGCAAAATCCGAGGCAACGAGAATCATCTTGATTTCGCCGCTCTTCTTCGAAGAAATTGTGGTAACCGGCACTTCGAGAAGGGTCACGGTCGACAGATCAACTGGCAGTGCTCTGATATGGAAGTTCGGGCTTCTGAATACCAGGTATTCTCGACCGTTGCCTTCCATGGCGAAACTGTAGCCACCGTCGCTGTCAAGCTGCATCGCTCTCGAACCCTTCTTGGTTGCAAGTGTGACTTCTGAATAGTTAACACCAACCAGATCGCTGGTAACCCTGCCGCGGGCCAGTTTAACCGTTGATTCCGGAATGTAAATCATCGAATAATCGCCAAGATTTGCCTCACGATGCGGGTCTTTCGCATTTTTCGGGTTTTCTTCACCTTCAAGAGTATAGTCGAGAGAATACTGCTGCGAACCGGTCTTGAGATTGGTCAGGCGCAGGGTAAAAATGCCGTCGTTGGCAAGTTTGTCGCCATGGGTGCCGTCATCATACATTTTTTCACTTGCCTGGCTCCATGCCGGGTTGACTGATTTAACAGCAAAACCTGTAGCATCGGGGAAATCGACGATCGAAGCGATCCAAAGCGCTTCGCCCACAAGCTTCTCGTCAAGTTTGATATCAGGGGCGCTGACCGTCTGTTCGGAAAGGGCGTCAACCCAGACGTAGTTAACATCAAAATCCATGCTGCGGGCTACCAGCAGAAATCTGCCGGATCTGCGAAATTCAATCGTATACTGGCCTTTGTCGTTGGCATATGCGCTCAATGATGGTTCTCCGGCCACGGTGATTTTAACCCCGGTCGAAACCTTGCCTGAGGGCACCACGACCTTACCGGTGACAGTGGCGACCGGAATAACCAGAGCTTCCTGAATGCAGCCGGTTGTAACCAGAGCAAGCAGTGTCAGAAACAGCGCCATTAGTCTCTTTTTCATGTCTGCCAATCCTAGAAATTTGATTTTGCCTCGAAGATGAACATCTTCTGTGTATGGATATCTACGTAATCTCTGCCGTTATCGGTGCTGCTGACCGCCCAGCGCCATTCATAGGGGTAGTCATAACCGAACTTGAATGAAATCGTGGCGTCTTTGTTCACGTCATAAATAAGCTCGCCATAAATATTCTCGCGGTCGAGACTGTCGGTCATGCCGTCTTTAAAGTCGATGATACCGCGTGAATAGAAAGCGCGGCCTCTGAACTTGTTGGTGAAGTTCTTCTTAAGTTCGGCCAGAATTGCGTTTGCAAGGCTCGACTTGCTGTCATCAAAACTGTCGACATAGTCAACATGCTGAACACCACCGGTCAAGCTTGTGGTTGAAGTCAGATTGTAAGTGGCTTCGCCGATGTAGTCGACCCTGGTATTTTCTTTGGGCGAACTGACCCAGCGAACCTGATGTTCAACGCTGCCTTTAACGAAAACGCGCGGGTTGATATCAGAGTTAACTTCGAAATAGCCAACGCGCTCGTTGTATTCGTAAGTCTCGCCATCCTGTTCGAAAATGTCGTCAGGATCACCAAGTACAAACATCTTGCCTTTCGAGCTGATCGAATCACTGAGCTTCAGGTTCAGTTCAACTGCATTCGAGATCCAGCCCTGCTCGTCTTTAAGAGCGTCCCACTTCTGGGTAAAGTCATATTTCAGGGTCGTGCTGTCGGTAAAGTCTGAAAGCAGCTGAAAAGTAAACTTGCGGCCAGAGTAACCATCGGTATCATAAGCCTTGTTCGGGTCGACTTCCCAGGTCTTCGAGAGGTAGGTGGCTTCGACCGAGAGGTTATTCGCCATGGCCAGAAGCTTGTTGCCGAAATCGTAGTTGACCGAGAAGCGGGTCAGTTTTTCCCCTTCGAAATTGGGGCGGCCGTAGTTGCTGTCAACATTGAGGTTATTCGGGTATCCCTCAGTATCGCCGACATCGTAGGCCCAGACTGGAGCCATCATGGCGCGGAAATGGCGACCGAAGTCGTAGTGTTTGACTGTGCCGGTAAAGCCGCCATTCTGCACGCTGATATCAAAGCGTGAGCCCTCATCACCGAGATTGCGCTTCTGATTATCGGCGGTGTCGGTCAGATAGGCATTTGACGTGAGAAATTCGGCGGTACCGGTAATTTTGCCGGCCCGGTCGGTGGAATAGTTGAGGTCAACACCGCGGGTTGTGTTCGAGTTACCACGGGTTTTGTAGTCAAAAATCTTTTCGGCATAGGTCGTGCCGATCGAAAAAGTGTCTTCGCTGAATTTTTCGGGCAGTTTCCAGACAACACGGCCGGTAACCATATTTGAGGTATCGCTATAGGTTTTTATAATGTCGCTCTTCAATACCGAACCCTGGTAGGAAACACCACTTTCAGAGCCTGAAACTTCAACGCCCTGATATGGCTGCAGCACGTCGGAGTCTTCGGTGAGAAGGTTCATCGGGTTATCGAGACCGGTAACCGACTCGCCGGCAAATACCCTGACCTTCATCGACTTGGCCTTGCTGATCAGGTGCAGCTTGTTCGAGCGAACGTAGTTGTCGTTCTGAATGTATCTGACGTAATCATCGACGTTATCGAACGGATTCTGGCCAGAGTTGCCGGCATTGTTGTAGACAGCCTGGTTCCAGGTACGGCCCGAAATATAACCGAGCAGTTCATAGAAGGTTTCAATCTTGTCACCAAAAGGTTTGCCGGTAAACTTGAGATACAGCTGCTGATAAAAAGTTACCAGGCCAGGATCAGAAAATGAGGCATCGCTGCCGCCTTCATTTTTGTTTACCGTTTCAGGCTCGAGAATATACTGGCCTCGACCACGATAAAAGCCGGTAACCTTCATCTTGGGCATCATGCTTTCGAGGTCTTTGACCTTGTTTTCGTTATCGACCATACGGCGTTCGAGTGAATCGACGCGCACGTCGAGCAGACCAAGCTCATCTCTGAACTCTTTGGTAAGACGCGAAAGCGCTGCCCGCTCTTCTTCGCTGGCAGCATCGATGGTGGCTTTCTTTTCTTCCATGCGCTTGAGAATACGCGCAAGAATGAGGGCAACATCGTATCTGGTGGTTACTTTGCGGCCCTTGAACGTGCCGTCAGGGTAACCTTCCATATAGCCCTGGCTGATGAGGAAATCAACGTCGGTATAAGCCCAGTGGTCTTTCGGCAGATCCTGAAATGCTGCAGACTGGGCAAAAGCGACGAGCGGAAACAGCAGGCACAAAAGTGTCGCCAGAAACCCTCTAAACAGGGAAAATCTGCTTATATTCTTTGTTTGCCTCATTCTTTGTTTGTTTTTCCTTGAGAATTGGAATGCTCCAGTTCCCTTATCGACAGAAAAATCGAAAAAAATGAGTTTTTTGCACGCAAAAATTGTTATCTGCTATATTCTTAGGTATGCACGAAGAATTCATGCCGGTTGCCAGTATTTTTGAATTGCGCCTCAAATGGCTGCTGCCGTCAGCGGCAGTGGTTTTCATCGCCATGCTGCTCGCAAATTCGCAACGACTTCTGCTGCAACTGCCGGGCCCGGCAACCATGACCATGGCTTTTCTCGTCTATCTTGCCATCGTCTGCCACGCCGCCAGAATTGTTACCGACCGCTTCGCCAGATCGTTCAAAATCAGCTACCCAACCGTCATTCTCTGGTTTTATCCGACGATGACAATGCTGTTGATCACTGTCAGTTCGTGGCTTTTTCTGATTTTGTCAAATCGTGTGCTGGGGCGGGGTTTCTGGAGTGACTGGCTCGGTCTGACCGGCCAGGACACAACCTCATTCTTTTCGGCAAGTTTTGCGGCAATGATGTTTTTTGTGGCACTGCAGTTCGTTTTTTCGATGGTCAGAGTGCTGCAATGGATAATTTCTATCCCCCATAATCACCTGCAGACGATCAATGCCAGCATCAACCCGCTCAGCGGCAACATCAGAGAGGAAATTGGCGAAGCTCTTGAACAGGCACGGAATGACAGTGAGCTGATCAAGGCCAGACGCTGGCATGCGACCAGATTGAATCGTATGGCGCTGCTGGCAATGGTCATTGTCGCTCTGGCCGCCGGCGCCTGGATAACTTTTTTCAGGCCGGCTCTGATACTGTATTACCGTGCCGAAATTCAACTGCGCACCTTTCTGGAACCGGCCACCGCCTGGGAAACCTTCAGGCATCTGACCGAGAAATACCCCGACTACCGTTTTATTGATTCGGTCAGATACCGCATGGCCTGGATTCTCGACCGTCGTTTGAACCGTTATGAAGAAGCCGCAACCGGCTACGAAGAATTTCTGGCAAAGTTCGGAAACCGCAATGTCTGGGCCGACGAAGCAATGGCTGCACTCGTGCGCATTAATCTCGACAAACTGAACCAGCCTGAAAAGGCACTGATGTGGATCAACGAATACCTCAAAAACTTTCCGGCCGGGGTTATGTTTCTACACATGCAGCTTTATAGAATCCGGGCTTTGCAGCAGATGGGCAGTGTTGAGCTGGCACGCAGCGAACTCGAAAAGGCCGGCAGACTCTACGGCGATCAGCAGATTCAGATTATCAACAGTGAAGACCGGTTGATCGATCTGATAAGCTTCGCCGATGCAGTTGCCGCCGAAAACCTGTTTACCGCCCCCGAATAGCCACCCGGCTTCACGGAAGCGCGTTGAGAAAAGACCTGATCAACGGGCCGCTGATAACTTTTGCCAGCCCCAGGCCGCGCCGGGTACGCGCTGTCTTTTTCCCTTTCGCCCGCAGCTCTTCAAGAAATACCTCTTCGACAACCATGCCCGCAAGAAAGCCACTGCTGCCACCATCAGAAAAAACCACCGGGGCGCCACTGTAGCCTTCGAACACTTCAAAGTCGACGTAAAATACCGGGTTAGTCGAACTCGGCAACACCGGAAAACTTGAAACCACCCCATCTCTGACGAAAGCAAAACCCGCCTCGCTGCTCGCTTCACCATAGGGATACCCAGGAATCAGCACCCTGACACCGCTGCCAAACCCGGTGCGACCAAGACGCGCATCGTCTATGGCAAAATCATTCGCCAGAATGCAGCAGTCGGCTTCACCAGGCAGTGCTATCTTCAGGGCGGCAAGGTCGAACTCGCTGTTGAGAACATAAAGCGCCGTTTTGCCGTCTCTGATTTTTACCTGCACCGGCGTTGCGAAAAAAATGCCACGGGTCTGCCGTCGCATGGTAACTTGCGCATATTCGCCCCTGATGCTGTTAAAAACATGCCCGGCCGTAACCAGCCAGGCCTGATTCGAACCACCACCTCTACCCTGCATCAGAAATGCTGTGCCAAAAACCGCTTCGCCCGAACTGTCGGTACCACTCACCCGCATCACTGAGCGCAATACGGCGTCGAAGCCCGAATCGGCAAAGGCGGCCGGCACGCACGCCAGAATCATAAAGACCATAAAAAACAAACCACCACAAAAGCTCATTGTCAACCGCTCACGTAGATGAGAACCGAAACCAGCAGGCCGGTTAAGAACGCTTAACCGGCTTTTCAATACAGGTTTTTTGAAGCTATGCGGTGATCTGGTTTTCATTGTCTGTAAAGCTCTCTTTTCACTTTTTATTGATAACAAAATTAAAACAGATTGCAAAGATCACACATGACCAATAAACCAGCTCAAGTTTGTTCAGTATTCAACAGCCAGATATTCCAGGACTGGGCAGTTGGTATCAGCCGTCGATGAACAGCCCGGCAATGACGTTGTCGGCGATCGCCAGACCACGCCCGGTCAGACGAACACACTGCGTATCGTACTTTTCGAGATTACCGGCTTCAATCTGGCGTGTCAGTTCTTCTGAGAACTCAGCAGGCTGTGGGCCAAATCTATTTTCGAGCGCGGCCAGGTCGAGCCCGTCTGCGACAAGACGCAGACTCAGCATGACAAATTCATTGCGCCGGTCGACCGGGCTGAGTTTCTCGACATGCGGCGGTGCAGCTGCAAGCCACAGAGCAAAATCAGCAGGATTAGTGGTTCTGCAGTCTGTGTGACATGAAACGGCCGATGGCCCGAGCCCGACATAATCACCGGCCAGCCAGTAGTTCAGGTTATGTCGGCAACGCCGGCCGGGCCGGGCATAATTCGAAATTTCGTAATGCTCAAAGCCATTGTTTTTAAGGGTTTCGCGCACAGCAAACAGTTCTTCGGGGCCGGTTTCAGACGGGTCTGGCAGCTCACCATTCAATATCCGGCGTTGCAGAGGCGAACCATCTTCGACTGTGAGAAAATAGGCAGACACATGCTGCAATTCGAAACGCTGCAGAAGAACCGCCAGGTCATCGGCAAGCGACGGGCAACCCGGAACCCCGAGAATCAGGTCTATACTGACATTGTTTAATCGACTGCAGGCCATATCCAGCGCCCGATAAACCGAATCGAGACGTGCTCGACGTCCGAGCAGCGCCAGTTCGTCGTCTTTCAGACGCTGAACGCCCATGCTGAGTCTGATTCCGTCGATGCTGGCCAGATAATCAACGATTTCGGCGGTCAAAGTTTCAGGATTGGTTTCGAGCGTGATTTCTTCAGGCCGGTTGCCTGACAGCCAGGGCTTCAGCAGAGAGAACAGCTTTCTGATGCCAGCCAGGCCAGGTGTCGTCGGGTTGCCGCCACCGATGAAAACCGTTTTCACCTGGCCGTGGCAACGCGCTCTGGCCGCTTCAGATTCATTCTGCAGTCGAAAAAGATACTGTTCAATCGAACCGGCACCGGGGATTGTCGAATAGAAGCCACAGTAATCACAACGGCTGAAACAGAATGGCACATGCACATACAGACCGGTCGCGGCGGCGGGGTTGTCAGACATGGCCGGTTCCTGGTGGCGAAGTTAGGCCGAAACGTTTCTGCAACGTTTCAACGAAGCGGCGGTCAGCTGATTTACTCAACAGCGAAAGCGGCGAATAGCCATAACTGGCCGTCTGCCAGAGGAAACTCAGAATAAGCAGCACGGTCAGCAGAATGTTTGGCCAGGCATTGATCTCCCACTGATAAGCCCAGGTCAGGCCATGGTCAGAAAATGGAAACAGGTAATAAACTGGCCACTGATAGCCATCTGGCCCACGGGCACCGATAAGATCGCAGAGTAGATGCAGGTGAAAAATACCCGCGATCCACAGGCACAGGCGGGCATTTTTCCGCCACAGCCATGCCAGAACGACGAGCAGCAGACAAAACGGCAGGCAATGACCGAACTTGTGATGATAAGCGGTAAACCACTCGGCCTCGCCACCACGGGCCAGATCGATCAACGCTCCGAAGGCATCGATGTCAGGAATAGCTGAAGCAGCGGCGACCGCAGCCACCTCAGCCCTGGGCCGGCAAGAACGCAGGCCGGCACACCAGCCAATAAGAGCGTGGGTAATGAGATTCATGCTTGTTTCCTGAGCAGCGGCAGATAGATTTATGTTAGCATTAAAAAAACATTTTTGGGGGCATGCGAGATGATTTTTGCACAGATCAGCGTCGGAAAAATGGAAAACTATTCGTATCTGTTCGCCGACCCGGTCAGCCATGAAGGGCTGCTGATCGACCCGGCTTTTGACCACGACAAGATTCTGGCGATGATTCGCAACAATGATATCAACCTGACCCATATCGTTCTGACGCATCACCATTTCGATCACATCAACGCTACCACTCAAATAAAGGCGCACACCGGTGCCGAAGTTATCTGCCACCGCGAAACGGCTCCACTGCTGCACGGTGGTGCTTCGTACGACCGGTTGATAGATGATGGCTTCAGCTTCAAAATCGGCAGCAGCATCAAGGCGGTATGCCTGCATACTCCCGGCCATGCGCCAGGCTCTCTCTGTATTGTGGTCAACGATATGTATCTGGTAACCGCTGACACGCTGTTTATTGGCGACTGTGGGCGTGCCGATCTGCCGGGCAGCGACCCGGCAGCACTTTTTGCAAGTCTGCAGCGACTCAAATCGCTGCCCGATCATCTGATCGTCTGCCCCGGCCACAATTACGGCCCGACTCCGACCCGCAGTCTCGGCGAAGAGAAGCGCGCAAACCGCACTCTGCTGGCCGCCAACCTCGAAGAATTTTACAAACTGCCTTAGTATTCTGTAGCACAAGAATCGCGTGATTCCCTGTTCCAGGGCCGAGATGCGACAGAGAACCCGTCTGCTGTCACAGCCTGCTTACCATTCGTAGGGAGCGCCCTGTTTGAGGGCCCAGTAGGCGGCGTCGGTCCAGCTTTTCTCGAAATCGGCTTCACTGATTTTGAAAACCTCGTTCAGTGCCGGCCCAAATTCGCTGCCTTTGCTTACCAGTTCGATCAGCTTCATCATGTCGCGGCAGCCCTTTTCAAGGTTGCCTGACTTTTTAACGAGAAACGCCGTCATCAGATAAGCCTGGGCGGTGGCGGTTTCGAAAACCGCCGGCGATGTATAGCCTTCAGCAAAAATGCTGTTAACCATATTAGCCGAGGCAAGTTTTGCAACCTTGGATTCAAGACTTTTCTGGGCGACAAGCATGCGATAACGCTGCGCCGTTGAGCTGCCGGCAAGAATTTCCGCAAGGCCGATCTGCATCCAGGCGGTTTTATCTTTATTGGTTTTCGCTTCAGGAATCAGAATCTGGATAATCAGTCTGGTCAGTTCACCGGCAAGCAGATGCCCCGGGTATTCTTCGATCAGGATTCCGAGTTCTTCATCGCTGAGCGCATCAAAGTTAGCGAGAATGATATTGCGGATCATCTCAGAATCATAATAAGCCGAGGTAACCGTAAGAGCCGTGTTCTGCGGCTCATAAAGGGCTATGGTCGGCCCAAGGCCTTCGGCCGAAAGAAAATTAACGAAGATCGGCACGCTGAGAGTGCCAATGCGGGAGGCGATGCGCTCATACATCTTTGCCAGCTCAGAAGCGATCATTGTGCGACCGGAAGGGTCAAGACCCGGCCCGAGAGTTATCTGAAACATGCCATCGCCAGAAACCGGCATGGAACCGCCAGAAACGGCCTGAGCTCCGGTCGGCTGCACCGCCATCGGGTTGCTCTGCGGCAAAGGTGAGGCAGTATTTGTCACTTCAGGCACCGGCATTGCAGTAAAACCGGGCACCGCTGCCGAAGCAAGGCGGTTGTTGATTTCGGCGAACAGCGCCAGATCATCGCCTAGAGCGGGGAACCCTGCCAGAAATTTAAGCATGTCAAGGCGATTCGGGTTCTGCTGAAACCCTTTGCGCAACCATTCAAGAGCTTTGAGGTTATCGCCGGTCTTGAAGTTGTAATAAGATTCAAGATAGCAGATCATGCTGCGTTCAGACGATCTGGCCCGCCATTCATCGAGAGCACTTCTGGCTTCAGGCATGCGTTCGCTGAGCAGCAGCAGAGAAATATAGGTCGGGTATGCCTCGGGGTCGGTAAACGGGCGGCTGGCGGCAGCGTCGTTGAGAATGACATTGAGCTCATTGGCTCTGCCACCCTGCAGTGCGAACAACCCGGCTGCCAGGCTGACCGACGGCAGGTTGTAACCACGCCTGAACGCTCGGGCAAGGCGTTTTGACGCCTTGTCACTTTCTTCGCGCTGCAGCAGGTAGCCCACCCAGAGAAGTTCTATCTCCGGGTTGCCCGGGTCGCGCACGCCGGCCTCCTGAAGAGCCTGACCGGCTTCTTTGATTTTGTGCAGGTCCAGCATGATGCGGGCCTGGGTAATATAAGCGTCAGGCGAATTCGGGTTGGCCTTGCTGAACTGATCTACCAGCGACAGAGCCTTGTTCCACTGGTCGACATCATAAAGAGCCCGAAAATAGTTACCGGCAGAGGTGCCGGGATGCGGGTCGTTGATCATCGCCTTAACAAAAAGCAGAATCGGGTTATGTGGCGCTTTGGCCAGCCCCTGCTCGACAAGATTGAGGGCATCGCGGTTGCGGCCAAGATACCAGGCACAGAGAGCCGTCAGTGACGAACCGTCGGGACCCGGATATTTTTTTTCGTATTCTTCAGAGAGTGCCAGAGCCAGATAAATCTGCCCGCGTTCGATTGCCTTCATCACCGATTCAAAATGCAGTTTCGGGTTGGCCAGCCTTTCGAGCAGCTTCGGCAGTGCTTCTGAAATTTCGCCAAAATGATCAGCCAGCTTCGTCTGGTCGACCGGAATCGGCCGCGGCCGCGCCGGCAGACGTGACAGATATCGCTGCGCCACTTTGTTGACCAGACTGAGCGCACTGGCTTTGCGCAGCCACTCAGCTGCCAGCAGAGGACGACCGGCCTGCAGTTCTATGACTCCAAGCAGATTCAGCAGATTCTGACTGCGGTTGCCGTCAAAATACAGTCGCAGAGCATACAGTCTGGCTGCGTCGAGCTGCCCCGAGGCCATGGTCTCGCGCGCCAGACGATAAAGCTCTTTGGCTGTCAGCAGGTTCGGCTTGTCAAAAGCCTCCTGTGGTGAGGCCGAAATGCTGCCGGCCGATTGCGCCGGCAGAGAGGCGGCGACCGTCAGAAAACACAGAATTAAGCATAGAACTGCTTTAAGATGTCTTTTCATATTCTGGTTATATCCAATAGCAAAAGATGTGAATCAGCAGAAACAACCAAAGCCGGCATCAACTGCCGAACACGACACCTGGTCAGAAAAACCGGCACTAAATTACCTTACCAGGCTCTGCGACTGCGGCCCATCTGCCGCCGTTTTTCCTCTTCCTTGAGGCGGCGGGCTTCTTCCTGGACACGACGGGAAAAGTCTTTAGCCAGCTGCTCGCGCTCCTGGTTCGAACGTGCCACTACCGGGTTTTCGCGAATGGCCTTCAGTTCGCCACCGTCGAGCCAGATACCGCCACAGCCGTAGCATTCATCAATATAGATGCCTGAACCTTCACGATACTCGTGGCGGCGCATCTTGCATTCGCACTTCATACAGCTGATCTTATCGCGGTTTTCGGTATCTCTCGGGGTATTGAAAGCCAGAAGCTTCTGCAGAACCGGGCTGTCATCAGCCTCGCCCTCTTCGTCGATACGAAACAATTCTGCCGCATCAAGCCATATACCGCCACACCCCTGGGTGCAGGCCTCGACTTCAGTTTCGTTAATCTGCACGGTTGCGAGCGCCTTGCCACATGCCGGGCATTTATAGCCTTCATTTCTTTCCATGGTATCCTCCGATCAATAAAGTTTTCTGGGACGGTCCCATCTTACATACCAGCCAAGCAGATCATTGACAGCGTAAGCATCGAAATATTCAGG
>JAKQKW010000496.1 GCA_029560455.1 Candidatus Rifleibacteriota bacterium | reverse complement strand
CACCTGCTGCCTCCCGAACCGCTCAGGCATGGTGCGATAACTCTAGACGGTTTTCAAATCGCCAATTCCCGCGAAGAACGTGAGATTTACCACTTTTCACGCATTGACGAGAACCTTTCTTTTGCCTTTTTGATGCGCACTGATCTTTCGGGAATCGAGGCTTCGCTTACCCTTTCTATGGCACGCATGGCGGTCAGACTGATCACCGAAGAACTCAACGTTCACTCAACCTATCACTGCATAAAAGATCTTGAGGAATATTTCAGAATCAATCTGCGCCGACGCCTTGGTGGTGATCTGGCGGCTGTTATCGTCAATCATGCCGAGAACCGCATTCTTTATTCAGGCTGCGGCGCCATCAGAATTGTTCTTATTGATTCAGCCACCGGCAGCATCGAAAAGATTCAATTTTCTGCTACTGAACCGGGCACAAGCGAATTTCACGCCGAGGGAACCCGCGAAACCGAGTTTCTGCCAGGTCGCATCGCTCTGATCGTTTCACCGGTTTTCTCAGACCTTTGTAACAGCCGGCTGCCGCAGATTTTACCGGAAATGCTGGCAAGAAGTCAGGCAGACCCAACTCTGCGCGAATTCATGCAGCAACAGATCGAAAGTGCCTGTGCCAGCGGGTTTACCGAATCAGCCAGTCTGCTGATTCTGCAGCATCATAAACCGGAGGAACAGAAGTCATGAAGAAGTCATCGACAGCGACTTTTTTCCGGGCTGCAATCAGCAGGTTAAGCGGCAACCGACCACTGCGCTGGCTGCTGATAGTGTTGCTGACCTGGGGTGTGCCCTCAGCGATTTTCTGGACCGGTCTGCAGCTGTTCGTTTCTGACCGCCTCAGTCGCAGCAGCAGCCTGATCGCTGAAGAAATAGAGCGCGGCCTTGATAATTACATTTATGACAGCCTGCCGGCAAGGTTTTTCCACCCGAGATTCAGTAGCCTTTTCAAGCAGCTCAAGGGTCTGCCGTCGAACAATGACAGTCTCGAAAAAATCATTGCCGGTTTTGACCGCCAGTGGCAGCCTGGCATGATCGATATCTACCTGTTCAATGGTGAAGGCAATGTCTTTCCGATCCGTGGGGCACGACCAGAACACGAACTGTTCTTCACCCTGGCCAACTCGGAACATGAAGCGGGGCAGATATCGCCCGAACAGCTCAGCCGCGTCGGCCGGCTTTTTCCTGCACCAGACCTGATGCTTGGCCGCATCCGAGACCAGCGCGACAAGGTTATCGAGCTCGGCAACCCTGACAGATTCTCTCTCTGCTATTTTGATTATGACCGCTCGATCAAAAACCGCTTTGTTGCCGGCATTCTGATTTTTGTGCATTACAAACATCTCAAAGTGGCTGACATTCTAAAGACAACCGTCAGCGAAGTCGATGCTGCTCACTTTGGCTTCATCAGCAGAGATGCCACCTCGCTGCCAGCAGCGATTGCCGATTTTGACGCGCAAAACCTGGTCGCACACTATGAGCAGTATCCGACGAGCACTTTTGCGCTGCACGGGCGAATAATCGGCATCAAGCGTTATGATGAATACACACTTCTGGTTGGCGCCTATGAATGCCCGGCACAACCGGTTATGCTGATGCTTGCCATCTTCGTTCTCTTCGTCATTGTCAGCATAATGTTTCTGCGCCTCAGTTACCGTATCATGGTGCTGCAGATCAGGTATCAGCACAATGTCAGACAGAGACTTACCGGGCTGTTTGCCCTTTCTTACGCTCTGCCGCTGATGGCTGCCGGCTTTCTTGCGTTTCAGTATCTCAGAGAAATGCGGCATTCGATGGTGCTCGAAGAAAAGCATAACAATTACCGCCGTCTGTCAGAAATCGATGCAGGGTTTACACGTTTCGTCACTTCAAAGCTGCTTGAATTCAGGGGCTTTTCACGTGAACTGCAGCAGGCGGTAACCGAACCAGGCAGTCTGAAAAAGCTTCTTGAAGGGCACTACAAAGAATTTACCGCCGACAGCATTCATATCGTTGCCTCAGACTCGCAGATTCTTTATTCGACCGATCTGATGACCGCAGAGGTCAGAAGGCATTACAACAAGACCCGGGCCGAGCAGCAGAAAATTCTCGAAAGCTGGAAACTGCGCCATGCAGGCATCACCTCGCGCCACATCAAGGCATTGTTTGACGGTGGCGGGCCTGACGGGCAACCGCTTGAACCCGAAAAGGGCGAAGGGCATAACGGCTTCATCAAACTGCTCGGCACCACCGCCATTTCAGCTATGGAATTCTACAACCGCTCGCAGGGCATCGTTACCGAAATGAAGCGCACCAGTTCGAATCTGGTGGTTGATGCCATCATCGAGTCGAATACCCAGACGCTTTTTCAGTCGGCCCGCACCAATATCGGCCGGTTCACCAACATTCAGGGACTCGACGAAATTTTTCTTGGCTATCTCGACGTACTGCCCGGCCCGGCCGGTGAAGCCTGGTATGCCTGCGCCATGCTCGTCGATCTGGTTAATTTTGAGCGCCAGTATTTTGAAAAGCTGTTTGGCGACCTGCGCTCGCGCAGCGAAATCATGAACCGGGTTTTTCCCGAAGAAGATATCAGAGCCGTTTCTACCCACCAGTATGCCGCCAACTTCCCGTCGGTGCTGGAATTCAAAAACTTCGAGTCGATTATCCGCCGCAGCAACAGCGATTTCAAAACTTTTACCCAGAGAATGAAGATCGACGGCCGCGACAGCTATGTCAGCGTTCTGCGCGGCTCGTATCTCAAGCATTATCTGCTGTTGCGGGTCTCGCCGGTCGACGAGATCGAGGCGCTTTTCCGCAAGAGGGTCAGTATCGTCATCATTATTTTTACGGTCATTCTGGTCATGGGCCTCGCCCTCGCCCGTCTGCTGACCCGCCTGCTGATTCTGCCGATCAGCGATATCATGCTCGGCGTCAAGGCTCTGGCAGCACGCAATTATCAGCATCGCATTCCGGTCAGGTCAGAAAATGAGTTTGGCATACTTGCCCGTGCCTTCAACGAATCGGCCGAGATTCTCAAAAACCTCACCATCTCTGAAAAAATCCGCAGGCAGCTGTATCCTGAGCTTGAATTCAGGTGCGGCAGCTACCTCATTTCGACTGCAAATTCGAATTCACGCATCATTCTCAGCGATTTCTTCGATTATATTCCGCTCAAACAGGGCACTTATGCACTGATTCTCGCTGAAGTATCGGGCAACGACATTTCGGCCGCCTACCTGACCGCGATGCTGAAAACCTCGTTCACTCTGCTCTGCCCAAGCTTTCCGTTCAGCCCTGAACTTATTCTCGAAAAGCTGAATCAGATCTTTCTGCCATATTATCAGAAAGGGCACATGACGACCTGCATGATCGGCATTATCGATCCGACCAACGATCAGATGATCTGCGCCAATGCCGGGCAGTCATACCCGATCAGCATTGCCGACAAAACCGGCGAAAAGATGTTTGTCAGCCTGCCATCAACCCCGCTCGGTATAAGCCTCGAAACAAAATTTCGCAAACACCAGGTAAGCCTGGAGGGCAGAACCGTAATTCTTTACTCCGATGGAGCGGTAAATCTGCTCGATCAGCAGGGTGAAAAACTTGGGCATGAAGCTTTCCTTGAGATCGTGCAGCAGAGCCTGAAGGCTGACCCGCGCAACCCGTCAGAAGAGATACTCAAGCGGTTGAATCAGGTATCGATGCAGGTGCCATGGCGTGACGACATTACGGTAATGTGTATTCAGAACCGTATCTGATTACTTCTGCCGTTCGACGAACCCCTGCAGGTAAACGATTGCCTTGCGTGCCATTGCCTTGTCAGATTCGGCGGCAATTCTGAAAAATTCACGCAGAGCATCTATATAAACCGGGTTTTTCTGATAAGACATTGCCAGAATTACTCTGGTTCTGACTTCGAGCGAATCGTCATGCAGCATTTTCTTCAACAGCTCTTCGACCGCATTGCCTTTCACGCGTGAAAGCACGAAAACCCCGGCTTCTCTGATCTTTTCATCAGAATGGTCGGGCAGATTTTTGAAGGCCTGCAGAATTTTGACCGCCCCGAAATTAGACAGGGCGGTGCGGGCCGCCTGTGCCAGCAACGGAATTTCTGAACGCAAAAACGGGCACAGATGAAGAACTGCGGCCGGCTTTTTCGAATTTTCCAGGCCCTGAATTGCAGCCAGAGCTACCCTCTCGTCCTGGTGATAAAGCAGACTCGCAAGTGTGTCGATTACCGCCGCATCACCATAATGACCAATTTCTCTGGCGACAAAAGCAAGTCTGAGAGGCTCCGGCTTAGTGAGAATGTATTCAATCAGATGCGGAATATGGGCAGCATTCTTCATTGTAAAAAGCTCTCTGAGCTCGCCATCTGAAATACAGAGCATCTTGAGCTTGCCGATCAGGTCTTCGCGCAAAGCTTCGTCAGAAAGGTCAATGGTTAAATCTGAGGTGTTGAAATCTATGTCGCTCTCTTTCTGCCCCAAAACAGACATAGAAGAAGGCGAACTGCTGCGGGCAGCGCTGATTGCATCCTGGCGCCGGGCATGCGGACCGATGCGGCCAGCCAGAGCCTTGCGGCTGAGATTACTCCAGAGAGCGTCAAGTTCCGCGTCGGCCTGAACTGAAGGGCGGCGTTCGGGCCTGGTCATCTCTCTGATCTTTTCTATTTCGGCCTGTCTTTTGGCAGTGATGGTACCGTAATCAGCTGTGGGCGGAGCGCTGACCGGAGCACCTGCCGAAGGAGTCTGAGCAGAAGACTGACCGGGTCTGTAAGGCACAAAAGGTTTTGCCGGCGGTTCTTCTTCGATGACTTCTTCAACCACTTCGTCGGCATCTTTGGGCTTGGCTGCCTTAACCTTGCGAACCACCTTGACAACTTTTCTGGTGGTTGGCGCACTGCCGGCCTCTTTAGCTGCGGCAGTGCCGTTAGCAGCCTGCGGAGCACCCGCCGCGCCCTCGGTTTTCGGGTCTGGCTTTGCCGGTTTTTCAGCGGCAGCAGCCTTGCTTTCTGACGCTGCCGGGACAGCAGGACCTGCGTCTGCCGGCTTTGTTGCAGAGTCAGGAGTCTGCAGTAATTCCTGCAGTTTTGCAGCCGGATCGTCACCAGGATTAGCAGTTTCTGAACCTTCAGCTGCAGGCGTTTCAGCCAATGCCGCCAGAGCAGCTTTCTGCTTCTTTTTTTTCTGCACGACCACGATCACGGGCAGGGCAACGACGCCGAGAAGAATGATCCAGTAACTTTTTACGAGGGCAATGTAATATGCGGTCGATGCGCCGGGGTATGGCTTTTTAGCGGCTTTTGCCTTGCCAAAATACATGGCTGCCTTGCTGTTATCAGGCTTTTTGGCATTCTGCCAGTAAAGGCCCTGAGCGTAGTTGGCAAGCGAACTGCTGTTATCTTTTGAACCAAGAACTCTGGCAACGCGATTTACCGTGTTCCAGTCAGGTTTATCGATTTTGATCAACGCTTCGACGTAAATGGCAAGCAGTTCATTCGACTCGACCACCGCATCTTCGAATTCCTGCAGTTCAGCAACGACTTCTTTATGCTTGCCGGCTTTTGAAAGGCCGTTAACTTTGCCGAGAAGCACATTCGGGTCGGCGCTGAGAGCCGGCATGTCGGCAGGATTTTCGCCTTCAGCGGGCTCTTCGCCGCCATCCGCACCAGCACCACCGTTATCGACGACAACTTCTCCGCCACCATCAGCTGCAGGTTCACCGCCTTCGGCCGGGGCTCCCCCTCCCCCGGCTGCGTCGGGCAATGGTTCTGTCTGAGAAGCCTCACCCACGGCAGGGTCGACCGGGCCTGAAGCGGGCTCAGATGCATTGGCCGGCTCTTCGACAACTTCATTGTCGATGATAAGATCTTCATCATTCTGAGCCGACAGGTCTGACTGAAACATCAGGGGCAATGCCGCAACCCAGATGATAAACAGCCAGAACGCGCGTTTTTCGCGATTTTTTAACATTTCAGTCTCTGAATTTCAGGCGGGTTTTCTTCCTGCCGTGAATTGTTTCGTGCAGATATTTTATCTCAGTCGTGATTTCTTTTTCGCTGGTTTTGATACGGCATGGCAGACAGGGGTCATTTTTGGTTTTTCCGCGCCATGGATAGCCATCTTTCAGAGTCTGTTCAGACTTCGCAGCGGCAGCGCGCATTTCTTCGCGGCGCATCTGTTCGAGTTCCCTGGCATAGTATTTAGGTTCTTCAGATGGGTTCTGCCGGCAACCGACAGCAAACACGGCCGACAGCACGCACAATGCCAGCATACCGGGCCGGCTGGCCCTTTTCCAGAAGTGGTCTGCAGATTTCATAAATTTCCCGTCCAGTCAGCCTTAATTTGGCTATCTAATCGGGAGACTTCATGGTTTTGTTTATAGCAAACCTGAAAAACGCAAAGCGCTTTTATTTTTCCTGAGCCTGGCCAGATGCCGCGGGTTTTCGACTGCTGATCTTCAGGCCGGTGTTGTCGATCACGACTCTGGTGTCAGCCGGCACCGATTCGGTCAACCAGACATTGCCACCAACCACCGAATTTCTGCCGATAACCGTTTCGCCGCCAAGAATGGTGGCGCCGGCATAGATAACGACGCCGTCGCAGATAGTCGGGTGGCGGCGGGCATTGCGAATGACCTTGCCCTGCTTGTCACGTGGAAAATTGAGGGCTCCGAGGGTAACGCCCTGATAAAGAGTGACGTCATCGCCGATTATTGTGGTCTCGCCGATTACCACACCAGTGCCATGATCGATGAAGAAGCTTTTGCCGATGGTGGCGCCGGGGTGAATATCGACGCCGGTGCGTGAATGCGCCCATTCAGACATGATACGCGGAATCAGTCGCAGGCCATGCATGTAGAAGAAATGTGCCACCCGGTGAACGGCAACAGCTTCGAGGCCGGGGTAACTGAAAATGATCTCGTCGAAGTCGACGGCAGCCGGGTCGTTCTTGAAAGCGGCCTTAACGTCGAGGTTCAGCATTTCGCGCAATTGCGGAACGTATTCAAGAAATTCGAAAACCAGCTGTTCGGCGGCCCTTTCGCACTGCCCGCAGGAAGTGCTGGCTTTCTGACAGCCATGAATCAGTTCGCGGTGCACCTGCGGTTTGAGCTCTTCATAGACACGGGCGACGCGGTAGCCGATGCGCATTTCGATCGAGTCGAACGACATTTCTGAGTGGCCAAAATAACCCGGAAACAGCAAGGTAAAAATATCGCTGATAACACGGTATAGTATCTCTTTATCAGGAAGGGGGCTGCTGTCGAAATGTTGAACTTCTTTTGCCTCTTCGCTGATTGACTGAATGATTTTACGGGCTGCATGGTTCAGGCGGTTTTTTCGCATATTCGTTCTCCTGGAAAAGAATATAATCGAAAACGGCCCGGTTGCAAAACTGCATTTTTTGCAATTTCTCTTGATGAAAAACGAATTTGGTTTATAATCTGATTAAGACCGTTACTTCTTAAAGGATGTGGCAAAATATGGATGAACTCGACCTCTGCCTGTGCGAATCCGCCAGCATTACTCACAATACTAATTTAGACAAGCACTTTGCCAGTAATGCCGTCGGTCATTGCGACCTGTTCGAAATCCAGCTCTACAAAGAATTCTGGAACAGTCTGCAGGAAAGCGAAAGCACGATTTTCAATTCGACTATCGAACAGCTGGTCAACTCGGTTAATCCATGACATCTCCTGTTCCTGCGCGTCAGAATGCCCTCAAGGCATTGCGTGACGCGCTCGCCGGCGGCTACCCGGTCATTGCCATCGAAACCTGGGAAGAAGACGCTACCCTCTCGACGTTGAACAATTTTTTCAACAGCGCTTTTCAGGGGCGTGGTGTTTTCCAGACCTGGGATTTTCAGGCAGGTCTGTGCGATGCCGCCAGCCGTACCTCAGAAAAACTGAGTGCCATTGAAGCACTCGACAAAATTCAGGCCGTTGATAAACCGGGTTTTTTTGTTTTTAAAGATGTCACCGGCCTCTTTGCCGACAGCGAAATCAGACGGCGCATCAAGAATATTCACTATTCCTTTCGTGGCCAGAACCGCTTTCTGCTGCTCACCGGTTCAGACTTTATCATACCAGTCGACCTGCGCAAGGATATTCTGCTGATCAGTTACCAGCTCCCGGAAGCAGGCGAAATCGCCGCGATCATCGACGAGCACCTGCAGGCTGCCGCACGCCGTGGCGCCCAGATCGAGCTGACCCCTGAACAGATAAATCAGGCGGTAATTTCGCTCAAAGGCTTTACCGGCGCTGAAATGAAGTATGCGCTCAACAAGATCTGCTGGGGCCGCAAGACCATCGGTGCCGATATCATTCCGCTGCTGCACGACGAAAAAGAACAGCTGGCGCGCAAAGACGGCGTTCTCGAATACGTGCGTGGCAGCGAATCGCTT
>JAKQKW010000487.1 GCA_029560455.1 Candidatus Rifleibacteriota bacterium | reverse complement strand
TGACTTTCCCGCGCCAGCCTGGTTGTATGGGGTCATCGACGGGCGGCTCCGCAGGGGAAAAGGTTTTCTGGCCAGAGTATTTTGCCGTGACGGCAAACCACTGAAAAACCCTTTCAACAGCAGAAAATACCGCTTTACAGTGACAATAAATTACATATATTATTAATAGATGACAATTGCAGGAGGTTCACATGCAGACCATGAACTACAAAGAAGCGGCCAGGTATCTCAAAATCACCGAAGGCACCCTGCGCAACTGGGTTTCAAAGGGCCGCATCCAACCCCGCAAAGTCGGCAAACACGTGATCTTCTTCAAGGAAGAACTCGAAACCTGGATCAAAAACCCGCCCCCCGCAGCAACTCCCGAACCCGCCATGAAAGACCTCGTAGATGTTTTTGCCGAAGCTTTTCAACTGCCTGTAATGCCCGAACCCAAACCGTCACCCGCCACATCTGCCCGGCCCGTCGAATGGGTGCCGCAGTTCCACATGACAACCGCCGACCATGAAAAAGACCCATACGCCCTGCTGCTCGATCTCCCCGGCCCGAACGTGAAAATGACACCCGACAACATGCGCGAACTTGCCCGCTACCTCGTCGATGCCGCCGAAATTTGCGAAAAGCGCCAGTACCGCGGACTGAAAAACTTTTCACTCTTCCGAGAAAATGAACGCTTCAGAAGTTCCGTCGTCCTGGTTCCCTTCAACCAGATGCGCGACCTGCAGACTCTCGCTCTTGCCGCCCTCAGATCCGGCGACGTTCTCGCCGAAACCAAAGAAAAATACGCCATTCTGCGAAGGCAGTCTTGCCGTCTCACCTCAACATCAGCCCAGCCAGAGACTGGTAATTTCGCGGGCGGCGCCAAGGACCTGGTGGGAAACCGGCTGGCAGATGCAGCGATGACGTTTTGATTGCCGCAAGAGTTCGTTTAATCGGCAGCATCCAATTTCTGCCGGTGACCGAAAGCTGTAATGGCAGGTAGAGACTCGTCGATTGCAAACAGATAAATTCGCTAAATATCCGGGTGGAGCTTAACAACTCTTGCCCGGTTTTGCCATGTCTGCAAAAATGCGGGCGTGATCCTGCATCGCTTTTTCCCAGGTGAATTCAGCAGCTCTTGCCACAAGTTTTTCGCGTAACTTGTTCCGGTCAATTTCGGTGGCCCGCTGCATTGCGGTTGCAAGTTCGTCGGCGCTGAAA
>JAKQKW010000482.1 GCA_029560455.1 Candidatus Rifleibacteriota bacterium | reverse complement strand
CTCGGCAAACTGGCTGTAGAACTCGCCCACAACTTCGGAAACGGGCCTTTCGAGATTGCCGGCCTTCGAAAATATCTGCGCCAGCGTCGCCTTGTTCGGAAACCTGACCTCTTTACGGTTGAAACCCATTTCACTGCGCAGAAGATTGATTATGTCAGCCGAATCAGCTTCGTCCAGAATGGAAAAACCAGCATTTATGCCTATATAATGCCCATATTTGCGCAGCATTATCGAAGCGAAACTGTGGTAAGTGCCGCCGGCAACCGCCCGGCCTTCGGGCCCGATCAGGGCAGCTACCCGCTCGAGCATGTTCCGCGCTGCTTTGCGTGTAAAAGTGAGAAGAAGAATGCTCGACGGGGCGATGCCGCTCTCGATCATGCGTGCAACCCGGTAAATCAGGGTGCGGGTTTTGCCTGAACCTGCACCGGCAATGCAGAGAACCGGTCCGTTGAACTCTTTTACCGCTTCAAGCTGCTGCGGGTTGAGTTCATTCTCGTAGTTGATACGAAAATTATGGCTGGCAGCGGCTGCCTGGCCGAGACTGAAGGTTCTGGTCATGGTCGGGTGTTTTCGTCGATCCAGGCGAGATAGCTGGCATTGCCGTAGATGATTGGCATGGCGATGAATTCATACACCTCGTAGGGGTGCAGTTCGCGCATGCGTCGGTCGAGTGCTTCAAGCCGGTCGACTCGGGTTTTGATAATCATCAGCGCTTCCAGGGCCGAGTCAGCTTTGCCTTTCCAGGAAAAGAATGAATTGTGCCCTTCTGAGACGCTGGCGCAGGCGCAGAGTTTTTCTTCGACAAGCTTCGTGGCAGCCTCTCTGGCTGGCTCAATGCCCGGGAAAGTAACGAAGACGGTGCAGTATGAATGCATGTTTACTCCTGTTACCCAAAGTTTAGCCGCCTCGGTCCGAAAAGGCAAGTTGACTAAACCAACGCAATATTTTTGCCGATAGATTAATTAAGATCGAAATAATGGAGCAGAAAACATGACCACATTACCGTTGTTCCTTGCAACAGTTTTCAGTATTTTTCTTTCTCTTGAGCTGACTGCCGACCAGTAAAAAAGCCGCAGAAGACAGCAGAAATTACAGCACATGAAACCGCCGCTGCCCGCGGCGGTTTTTACTTCAGGTCGGTTCCGGGGTAGTAAAATTTCAGAATCTGGTCATATTTGACGCTTTTCTTGGCCAGCCCGTCAGCACCGTAAAGGCACATGCCAACGCCGTCGCCGTTTCCCATGCCACGGAAAATGATCGTGCGCTTGAGAACATCCATATTGAATTTCATGCTTTTGACGCTGTTGGGACCAAAATGGCTCTGCAGTTTCTGCAAAAAGTCGATGCCAGAAACGCTTTTGGGCTTGCGGCCACGTAACAGCACCTGGAAAATGCGGCCGTTGGCGTCTATTTTTTCTGGCTCCCAGCTTGCGTAAATGCGGTCAGCGCCGGCAGCATAGGCTACCGAAAGAAAATCGAGAATATCAAATTTCTGCAGCTCGATTGTCCAGTGAAAGCCAGGGCTGTGGAAGCAGTTTTCTGAACCCTTGCCCTCAAAGATGTCATCATGCGCCGGGTGATAGGGTTCATTATCGACCCCATAAACATCTTTTGCCGAGGAAATACGGCCGCCACAGGTGTGATGAAATCTTGGCATTATCGGTTTGCCTTTGTAGGTCAGAGACTGATTACCGGTCATGGTGGTGAGGATGTCGACCAGCTCGCGGTTATAGCCACAGCCTGAAAAAGGCAGGCAGTGGTCGGTATCGCAGACTTCATAGTTAGTATCGGGGTGGGTTGCATGTTCCTTCAAATGGTGAAGCCTGGTTCTGACAACGATCACCATGGCTTTAATTACCTCGGGCTCATTCGAAAACAGCATTTTTGAAACACACGAGACAATGAACTGGTGCATGTTTACAGTGTTAACAAGAGTCAGTGAATTGCCGTTATTGTCGATTTCGATCCGGCCCTGAACTATTGTCGGTGGATGCCCGGGAATTTCGACACTGAGAAGTTCGCCACCCTCGATAACAACACTTTTATAGCCTTTTTCGAGGTCTTTTTCGGTTGAAAGTCTTGCAACAATGCCTTTTGGAACAAGCATGAGCGAAGCGTCTTCGCCTTCGACAAGAAGTTCGCTTACGGTTGCAATCGGTGTCGTTGCAGAAGCGAGAAGGGTTCCGATGTTTTTCTGCGCCTGACTGCCCGGCAAAAAAGTCAACCGCCAGTTGCCGCTGAAGCTTTGAACTCTGATCGTGGTAAAGACTTCTGAAGTTTCAAGCCCGACTCTTATGGTTTCGCTTGCAGGTTTCGGATTGGTCTGGGCTGATAATGGTATTCCCAGACAGAAAAAAACAGCAATTAAAATGGCGGTACGGCAAAAACTTTTCATGATCTCTTTTCTAAACTCCGGTTTTTATCTTTTTCAACATTTTAACAATAAATAACGGGAATTGCAGGAAATTTCTGATAATTATGCGTGCCGGGGCGAATCTCTGCAGCAATTTGACCGCCCGGGGACTCCAGCGAACGTATAACGAGTTGATCATTCTGCCAGGGTGGTTACCGATAAGAAATTCACGTCTGAACCAGCGAAATTCCTCGATTGCCAACGGTTCGTCTGCAAAGGCGTAAGAGGCTATAAAACACAATGAACTCGAACCGGCATTGTCGAATGAAGTTACAAATCTCGGATTCAGAACATAAATCATGGCTTTGGCTTTGAAAGCTTCTTCTTCTTCTCCAAGATATTTGAGCGCTGTGTAATATTTGTCGAGAAGGTCAAGGTTTTCAGGATTCAATGAGAGCGCGCGCTGCAGACTTACGCGTGCTTTTTTGAAATGTTCATGCCCGAGGCTTGGCCCAAAAGCAACCGCCTTGCCGAGATAAAAATCGGCGGCCTTGATCAGCAGTTTGTATTTGAGCTCATTGAGGTCATTGCGGGTGTCTTTGAATTCAAAGAGATGTGTGTTCTCGCGTTCGGCTTCGAACATGACCTTCTCAACATCTTTGAATCTTCGAAGTTCTGCCAGAGAACGAGCCTTAAGAAGCAGCATCGGCACGTTGGTTCTGTGCGAAAGATGCAGGCGGTCGACTTCCCTGATAACTTCGTCAAACTTTTTCTGCGCAAACAGGCCCTTGATTTCATTTATCGAGTTTTCTTCAACATCGATTTCCTTCTGCAGCCTGGCCGCAGGGGTCAGCTCTTCGTCCTCTTCCTGAACCGGAAACTCAAGGCGGCGCAGATCTGGCCTGCGGGCCTCGATAGCTGCTTCAACTTCGGCAAGCTTTTCCTTTTCGCCGAGAAAAGCAAAACAGCTTTTCAGACCACTCAGGGCCACAAGATTCGAAGGCTGAAGCTGGTTGGCTTTTTCAAACGCGCTGAGCGCTTTCAAGGTGATGCCCGTCAGAATCTTTTCATTTTCACCACGCATCTTCTCGCGCGAAAGTGAATCTGATCGACGCAGGCTGTCTTCGAGACGATTGCAGGTATCTTCGCGTTCGAAAAGGTAATTGTTACCCTGTAGGACCAGGTGGTCGACATAGAGCTTGCTGGCGCTTTCTTTGAGCGTCTGGTGCTCAGAATCATCGGGGTGCCAGTGCTCGGTCTCTTCAAGAAGCTTGTAACCAGCCTCGAAAAGGTTCAGACGGTTGAGTTCAAGAAAAAAACTGTTGATAAATTCAACATCTGCGGGGTTTTCGTCGGTGAAAAATTTATGAAAAAGCTTGATGGCAGCCGGGGTTTCCCGGTTGCGCGTCAGCGTGATGATTTTTCTTTTGGTCTCTAGGGTTCTGCGTTCTGCCATAAATTCTGCAATAAAATATCATAAATCGTGGCTTATGGCATTAATTTGTCTCGATCTAAAAGCAGAAATCCGGCCGGGCCGGATTTCTGTCGGGTTGTCAGTGCTGATTCTCTGACGTTCGGTCACGGGTGTTGCGACCGTAATACGAAAGGTCGCGTATCTTCTCACGGCGCAACATCCGATGCAGCATCATCGCACGACTGACGATGAAAACAATGGTGCCACAGATCAATCCTCCAACGAACCCTGCCATTAAAACATTATGGTTCAAAATTCCTACCCCCGTTTCAATGTTTTGCGGTATCTTTTTCGGCAGGATGCTAAAATTGTTAAATAGATTCCAAATCTAATTATTCAGGAAATAATGATGTTTGAACTGGTTCTTAAAAATGGTCAGGTGTTCTGGGAAGACTCTCTTATCGCCGCTGATCTCGCCATTAACGGCGAAAAGATTGCTGCAGTCGGTTTTGGCCTGAGCGGCAGAAGGGAAATTGACGTCAGCGGTCGCTGGGTGCTGCCCGGAGCTATCGACGCCCATACCCACTTCTCGCTGCCTTTCGCGGGCGCCATCTCTGCTGATGATTTTTATTCCGGCAGTATCGCCGGAGCCGCCGGTGGGGTGACCACTTTTATCGATTTCACAGCCCAGAAAGGTGAAGAAGGCGTTCTTGAAAGTTTGAACCGCAGAAAAGCCGAAGCCGATCCTCTTGTCGGTATCGATTATTCTCTGCATGCCTGTATTGGCCGCTTCAATAAAACGGTCGAGGAACAGCTGCCACAGCTGACTGCAGAAGGCGTTACCAGTCTGAAAATTTTCATGGCCTACGGCAAGTCTGGTCTGATGCAGAATGATGCCAGCCTGCTCAAGGTTCTCTCTGCCTGTCGGCAACATGGCATTCTTATCACCGTTCATGCCGAAAATGGTGTCATCATCGATGCTCTGACCGATGCCGCCACCGAAGCCGGTGAACTCGGTATAGAAGCCCTGCCGAAAACCCGGCCGGTTTTTACCGAAGTCGAAGCGATCCGCCGTATCTCTGACTTTGCCCGGCATACCGGCTGCAAAGTTTATGTCGTGCATGTCTCAAGCGGCGACGGTGCCCACACTCTCTGGGGCGAAAGAGTCAACGGTTCGCCGCTGGCCGGCGAGACCTGCCCGCAGTATCTCTATCTCGACGACTCGATGCTGGTGCCACCCGATGGCCATCTCTGGGGTTGCTGCCCTCCCATACGTTCAAAACCCCAACAGGAACTGCTCTGGAAATGCCTGGCGACCGGCGAAATCGCGGTCATTGCCACCGACCATTGCCCATTCACGCACGCCGACAAGAACACCTGGAACAATAAAATAACCAGCCTGCCGATGGGTCTGCCCGGTATCGAAACTTTCCCGGGGCTGGTTCTCAATGGCGTTCACAGCGAAAAAATTACCCTGAAGCGCGCAGTAAGAGCCATCTCTGAAAATCCGGCGAGAATTTTCGGTCTTTACCCCGAAAAAGGCAGCCTGATTCCTGGAACCGACGCCGATGTGATGATTTACAACCCTGACTGTAATACTCCGATCAGCGCCAGAACCATGCACATGCGCACCGATTATTCGCCCTATGAAGGCCTCGCCTGTCGCGGCCGTAATGAAATGACTCTGCTGCGCGGCCAGGTTGTTTACAGCCATGCAGAAGGCTGGAAAGGCAGGCAGGGTGGGGGAAAATTTCTCAAACGCAAGGCCACAGACCCCGACTTTTTCTGACCTCGCGCCTGACATTAGTTCGCTGAAATGGCTAAAAGCAGACCGGCCTGATGAAAGCAGTTTTCATCAGGCCGGTTCGTTTTTTTTTGCTTAATCAGATTTTTTTGAGAATGCAGCCTTCGAGATGTTCCATGTCTTTTTCAGTAAGCTGCAGGGTGCGTTCATAGCGGGTTACAATACGCTGGCAAGCCGGACAGCTGTTACCAGAAAAGCGGAAGAGAGCGATGAGTTCCTGCGCGCACATAGAAGGCACCTCCTGCTGAATTTTTCTTACCTGTAAAAACTATCGGCATTCTTCTTTTCATAATTTAGAAAAAAAATATCGCAATACATTCAGGGTGATCGCATTAAACTTCTGGATTCCGGTTCTAAGCCCGGAATGACGAATATTGGCTGCGTCATCCCGCAGCAGCGGGAATCTTGTTCTGATGAGTGATACGGCATTTCAGTGCGATTGCCCTGAGAAAAACTCCAGATTATTGCTTCTTATACAGAAAGAGGCTAAAATCGCGGTATGGTAAAAAAAATAACGGTAATAACTGGCTCTCGTGCTGAATGGGGGCTGCTTGCGCCACTCTGCAGCAAAATGCAGGCACTCGGCCTGCAGGTGCATGTTCTCGTTACCGGCAGTCATCTGCACACGGTCGGCGGCGGCTCTGCCGACGAAGTCAGGGCTGCGGGTCTGCCGGTTGTTGAAGTGCCGATTATCCCCGCAGATTCAGGCGAAGATGACCAGAAGCGCATGCTGCAGACAATTGGCAATGCTTTTCCCGCGATTGCTGCAGCTTTGAACCGTCTGCGGCCAGACCTGTGCCTGGTTCTCGGTGACCGATACGAAATTTTTGCCGCTGCCGCTGTCTGCAGACTTGTCGGTATCAGACTTGCACACATCTCTGGTGGTGAGCTTACCGTTGCCGCCTTCGATGATTGCCTGCGCCACTGCATTACAAAATTGAGTGATCTGCATTTTGCCGCCACCGAAGAATACCGTCGGCGCATCATTCAGCTTGGCGAGCAGCCTGAAATGATCTTTAATGTCGGTGATCTCGGTCTTTCCGACCTGAAGAAAACTGCATTCAAAAGCCGTTCAGAGCTTGAAACTCTGCTGTCGGTCGAATTGAAAGATTTTTTTCTCATCACCGTTCACCCCGAAACCTGCAACCCGGGCGAAGGCCTGCGTATCGCTCAGATGCTTACCCGCATACTGGCCAGTGGTTTTGTCGGCTGCAGTCTGGTTTTTACCGGTGCCAATGCTGATCCGGAAGGCGAAAAAATCAATGAGCAGTTCAGCAGTTTTGCCGCCCGCCACAAAGGCTCTGTGTTTGTCAGGTCGCTTGGCCGACTGAATTACCTTTCGGCTGCCCGCCTCGCCAGATGCGTCATCGGCAATTCTTCGAGCGGCATTGTCGAAGTGCCCGCTCTCGGTACACCGGTGGTTAACATCGGCCGCCGCCAGACCGGTCGCCCGCATGGCGAAGCCGTAATCAGCGTTGCTGCTGAAGAACATGCGATGTCTGCAGCGATCGTCAGGGCCTCTGAACCCGAATTTCGCCAGAAGGTCGCGACAGCTGTAAATCCCTACGAAGGCGAAGACTCGGCCAGTCGCATCGCCGGTATTATCGCCAGCTTCGATCTCGCCTCGGTCCGTCGCGAAAAAGTGTTCTTCGATCTTGCTCAGCCACTCTAGTGGTCTGTCACGCAAGAATTGCATGGTGTTCCGTCATTCTGGGCGCAGACCCGGAATCCGGAAGTTGCGGAAACGAATTATCTTTGACGATTTCGGCAGGAAAAAACCGGTACAAACAAAAAAGCCGCCCTTTGCAGGCGGCTTCTTCATACTGAGTTAAATCAGTTTACGGCTTCTTTGGTTTCGGGAACGATGCTGACGCAATGTTTGCCCTTGAACCATTCAAATTTCACGCGGCCTTCGGTGAGGGCGAAAAGAGTGTCATCTTTGCCTTTGCCGACGTTGTGGCCTGGGTGAATCGGAGTGCCGCGCTGTCTGATAAGAATGTTGCCGGCTTTTACGAGTTCGCCTGCATATTTCTTGGTGCCTAACCGTTGCGCATTACTGTCTCTACCGTTGGTGGTTGAGCCCTGTCCCTTCTTATGAGCCATGATAAATCCCCCTTAGGTGACTAATTCAACTGAACATGTTCCGGATACGATTCTGCAATCTTACGGAACCCGTATTTAAATACTTTACAAACTGCCCTGAACTTTTCTGCATTCGCCTCTGGAACTCTGATCAGGAGGTTGCATGAACCCACTCCGACCTCACCCTGAAGCTGTGCTTCGAGCTCTTCTTCGAGTCCTCCGATAACCGTCTGAACCAGTGCTGACACTGCTGAGCAAACGATATCGAAGCCCTTCGCAGCCTGACCACTGTGCCCGACAACCCTGAGGCTTACCTGATTTTCAGAGGCTTCCGGGAAGTCGACAACAATCATCAGCCTTTGATTTCTTCGATGAGAAGAGAGGTGTAGTGCTGGCGATGACCGAGTTTGCGGCGATAGTTGACTTTGCTCTTGTATTTAAGAACAGTGATCTTCTTACCGCGGGCATGGCCAACAACCTTGGCTTTAACCTGGGCACCCTTCACGTAAGGGGCACCGATCTGAACGGTTTCGCCGTTCTTTACAAACAGAACCTTGTCAATTGCCATGGTTGAGTTTGCGGCCTGGTCGAGTTTTTCGCAGCGCAGTCTGCTGCCTTTTTCGACGTTGTACTGTCTTCCACCGATTTCGATAATGGCGTACATTTAATTTACTCCCAGTCTTGAGTGTAATAAGGTTTGCGAGGTTAAACCAAGTTAAAGTTAAGGGCTAGCGTTTCATGGGAAGTTACATCTTATCACGAAATATTTAAAATTTCCACTACGAAAACAAAAAAAATGTTAATTTGTTCTCCTATGAACGAAACAACCGCTAAAACCATGACTATGACATCATTCATTCCACGGGCTGCAGCCTGGGCATTTCTTCTCGTATGGGCAAAATTGATCTTTTCAGAGAATCATTCAATGCTTCTGCCTGAATCGGGCCTCGATCTGGCTGTCATGCTTTTCATAATCGCAGCCGGCATCTATGGGAAAAAATATTCCGGCTTTCTGCCCGCCTTCGCGCTCGTGTCTTATGAGGTACACAGTCAGGCTGCCATGCGGGTCGAGAACTTTCAGGTCTTATATGTGCTTTCATGGTTTTTGTGTACATATTACCTCTACAAAGAACCTGACCGTGCTGCAAGTCTGGTTGTCTACCATGCAGGCATCAGTTTTGACCCGGGTTCTGCCGTTACCATGGGTGTCGGTATGCAGGCCGGAATTTCAGCTGCACCGGTCACTGTCATGTTTCTGCTTTTCTACTGCCGCGAACTGCTGCATGATCGCATCAGTTTCACCGCAGACTGCAGGCATTTCCTTGCCGTCGGAGCCCTGGCCTGGCTTGCCGTAAACCACTATCAGGGTATTGCTGCTGACCTCACTTCACAGTTCGTGGCATTTTCAGCGGCAACCCTGTTGTTTTTCGCGACCTGCTCGGTCGCCGCCGAACCGCGTCAGCAGCAGCGAATCATCGACACGATCGCTTTCAGCGGCATTCTCATCGTCGGTGCCGCATTGACGAACCAGGCACTCGAGTCTGCCACTCTGGGCGAATTCTTTTCGCGCCGCGCCTGGGCCGGTTCTTTGCACCCGAATCATCTGGCTACCTGGTGCCTGGCGGCTGTGTGGGCAATTATCGCCGGCATCCGTTCCAATCCGGAAGTTCATTACAACCGCCGCCTGCTGCTGATTGCTGCTTACCTGCTCTATATGGTCGTCAGCGGCGCCAGAATTGTTCTTGCGATTGCCGTGATCAGCCTGGCTCTGCATCTGCTTGTTGGGCGGTTTTCGACTTCGAAGTCTGTTGAAAAACCTGAATCTTTAAAGAAAAAACCAGACAATATGCTGATTCCAGCGGTATTGGCAGCGATAGTGCTCTGTGTCGTGATTTTCAGGCTGGGGTATAAGTTTGATTTTGCCGAGTTTTCCCGCAATGAACGCCTGGTTGTCTGGAAAACCGCCGCCAGTTTGATCAGTCAGGCACCATTCTCCGGCCACGGGGTTTTACAGTTCGCTCTGCTGCCCCAGCGCACCGACTCTGACGCTGCGCTATGGGTCTATGACTGGAACTACCCCCACACGCATCAGGGATTCCTCGAACTGCTTCTCTGGGGTGGCATACCGCTCCTGATTCTTTGTCTTATCATCTGGTGGAGAGCATTTAAAGGCTGGTGGGCTGCCGGCATGCTGATCGGCTTTCTGGCGGTTTCGGCAACTCTGCTGGCCGATTTCACCTGGCGAACGCCGGCAATGCTGGTTCTGGCCTTTTTTTATCTGCTTTATCCGCGCCAGGAAATCAGCGAAACGCCCAGAATCGGCAACAACATTAAAAGGCTTCTTGTCGTTGGCTGTGCGGCAGTAATAATCTGGCTTATACAGCTGCATATCGGCTTTATTTATTTCGATCGGGCTCTTAAAAGCCTTTCAGATGGCTCTGAAAACTGGAAGGCAGAGATTAACAGAACTGCCTGGAGTCTGCCTTTTTCTGTTGATGCCCGCATGCAGGAACTTCTGTGGATTCTTTCAAGGAAGGGAACTGGCGAGGAATTTGTTCGTTCGCTTGCTGAACTGCGCCGGAAATTTCCCTCTTTCTGGCCACCGGTATTTGTTGAAGCCCGTCGCTGTGAACTTGCCGGCGATCTTCATACGGCTCTTGCCCTTTACGAAAGCACGCTCGCGTTTGAAAATGTCGACCTGACCGGAATCAGAAATGCCCGCGCCGCTCTGGTTGCTGACCGTCTGCAGGAATCGCGTTTTACCGGCTTTTTTGAAGAAGCCATGGCCAGAGGAGAGTGGGGGGCCGCCATGCTTCTCAATCACCCCGATCGGGCTGCCAGATACAGGCAATTGGCACTGGATACCTTTGTGAATAAGACGCCCGCAAATTTCTGGGAGGCCCTGAGGCTGGCAAGAATATTCCAGAATCTGGCCCGCAACAGTGTTCTTGCCGATGTCGAATTATCTCAGAAGCTGCTGGGGTTTGGTCTGCCTGAATGGTTGCTTGATGAGGTCTTTGCCAGCCTTGCCAGATCTCAGGCTGAACGTATCGCCGAAAAATACATCGAAGCCGACCTGTCGCATACCGGTCGCCTGAAGCCAAGACTACTTTCTGTCGCAGACCGCAGTGAAATTGATCTTCTTGCCGAAAACCTTCGCCAGAAGGGCCCGGCCTGCCTGCGCACGCTTGCCTGGATCAGACTTGAACAGGCTGATCCGGGTGCATTTATTGCCGCCTACGATCAGATGCTGAAATCCTATAATTTTCGTGGCAAAAATTATGAAGATCTCGCCGGTCAATATCTGTTCGCGAAATTCTCGGCAGCTACCGGCGAGTATCAGCAGGCGGTCAGCATGCTCGACAAGCTTTGCGCTTTCGATGCCGGCAGTCCGATCATCAGCCGCCTCCTGGCTGAATGCCACGCCGCCATGGGGCTGCCCGACGCCGCAAAGGATTATGTAAGTCTTGCGCGCCAGCAGGTGAAGTCTGCCAGGCTCGACCCGTTCTTCCGCGAAGAACCGCGCAACTATCTGTGGCCACAGGGCGATCAGTGGATCTTTCTCTTCGAAAGACTTTTCAGGCGCCACGACCCCGAAGCCAGACGCTACGAGGCCACCCGCTGGGATGAATTCATGACCAGCCTCGAAACACCGGAATAATCAACTTAAAAAAAACAGATCGCCCAGGCTTTTAGCCGGGGCGATCTGTTTCGGTCTTTGCTTTTAGAATTCAGCTGTTTTCGGGGTGCGGGGGAAGGGGGAGACGTCTCTGACGTTACCCATGCCGGTAACGAACATCAGAAGACGTTCAAAGCCCAGACCAAAGCCGCTGTGAACTACTGAGCCGAATTTGCGGATGTCGAGATACCACCAGATGCTTTCCTGTGGGATCTTGAATTCTTCAGCACGCTGTTTGAGCTGCTCATAGCGCTCTTCACGCTGCGAGCCACCGATGATTTCACCGACGCCCGGCACCAGGATGTCCATGGCGGCGACGGTTTTGCCGTCGGTGTTGGCGCGCATGTAAAATGCCTTGCATTCTTTCGGGTAGTCGGTAACGATAACCGGCTTTTTGAAGTGCTTTTCGACGAGATAGCGTTCATGTTCAGACTGCAGGTCGATACCCCAGCGCTCTACCGGATACTGGAATTTCTTCTTTTTGTTCATCGGGCAGTTCATCAGAATTTCAATCGCCTGAGTATAGGTGACGCGTTCGAAGCTGTTTTTGCGAACAAATTCAAGCTTTTCGATGAGCGACATTTCATCGCGTTCTGCCTGGGGCTTCAGTTTTTCTTCTTCAGAATAGCGTTTGCTGAGGAATTCCATGTCGTCGGCACAGTTTTCAAGGGCGTAGCCAATCAGATATTTAAGAAATTCTTCGGCGAGATCCATGTTGTCTTTGATGTCGGCAAAGGCAACTTCGGGTTCGATCATCCAGAATTCGGCCAGGTGGCGTGAGGTGTTCGAATTTTCAGCGCGGAAAGTCGGTCCGAAGGTATAGACCTTGCTGAGTGCGGTGGCTGCCAGCTCTGCTTCGAGCTGCCCGGAAACCGTGAGGTTGGTGGCTTTGCCGAAGAAGTCCTTGCTGAAGTCGACGTGACCGTCGTCAGTCAGCGGCGGGTTCTGGTCGGGCAGGGTGGTAACCCTGAACATTTCGCCGGCGCCTTCACAGTCTGAGCCGGTGATAATCGGCGTGTGAATGTTGAAGAAGCCGCGGTCGTTGAAGAATTTATGAATGGCAAAAGTCAGAGCATGTCTGACTCTGAGAATAGCGCCAAAAACATTGGTTCTAAAGCGCAGGTGGCCGATTTCTCTGAGGAATTCGAGAGAGTGTTTTTTCGGCTGCAACGGGTATTCGTCGGGGTCGGCAATGCCAATTACAGTTATTTTTTCGCAGAGCAGCTCAACGGCCTGGCCGCTGCCCTGAGAGGCAACCAGCTTGCCGGAAGCACTTATCGAAGCACCGGTGGTAACCGATGCCATGACTTCTTCGGTAACGCCTTCATAGCCTTTTTCTGTGTCGACGACCAGCTGAAGATTGCGAATGGTTGAGCCGTCATTCAGGGCGACGAAAGATACATTCTTGCTCGATCTTTTGGTGCGGACCCAGCCGCTGACCGAAACAACTTCGTCTGAAGGCGTCATGGCGAGAATTTTGCTGATAGACAGACTCATTTAAACAGACCTCAACTATGATTAGGTGGCTCAAAATCTTCTTGAGCAGCGTGGCGATTATACTGCAGCGCCCCTGTACAGTCAATAACCCTGCAGATTTCAAAAGTTCATAAATCTGCAGGGTTATTTTGATCAAAAAAGTGGCATCAGAGAACGGTCAGAAGGTCCTGGTATTTGGCCATGGGCCAGAGTTCTTCCGCGACGAATTCTTCGGCCGCATCGACAGCCGCGCGCAGTTCGAGCAGGGCTTTTTCACATTCGTTGCCAAGGTATTCGGCTCTGGCATGCGCGTTTTTACGGGTTTCTGCCTTTTCGAGTGCTTTTGCAAGGCTTTCAGTCTTGTCTCTGACCTGACTGAAAAGCTTGTCGAAGCGCTTAACTTCTTCGAGAATATCTTTGGCCGGCAGGCCGGCGGCTTTGACAGAGTTGGCCGCATTGGCAGAAAGAGTCAGCTGCTTTGTCAGGGTTGGCAGTATCTGGGTTCTCGCCATGTTGATAGCGGTCTTGAACTCAATCTCTTTGGTTTTGATGTAGTTTTCAAATTTGATTTCGACTCTGGCCTTGACTTCGCGGCCGCTTAAAACATGGGTTTTTTCCATCAGCTCGATGGCTTCTTTTTCTTCAAAGGCGGGCAGGGCGGCGGGGGTGTTGCGGGCATTCGGCAGGCCAAGTTTCTCGGCTTCGCGGTGCCACTCGCTTCCGTAGCCATTTCCCTCGAAGCGAATACGGCGGGTTTCTTTGAAAACGTCTTTGAGAACGAGCAGGGCGCTTTCGCGGATATCTTTGCCCTTGTGGGCGGCGAGCCGGCGTTCGATCGTGTAGTAGCCGTAAGTTGCCAGCTGATTGAGCAGGGTAACCGCTTCAGATGGGTTCTGTGACGAACCGACAGCGCGGAATTCGAATTTATTGCCGGTGAAGGCGATTGGTGAAGTGCGGTTTCGGTCAGAATAATCGCGGGAAATGCGCGGCAGGTTTCTGACGCCCATGTTGATGTTGGCCATTGCCTGCTCGGTCGGCTTGCCCATGCTTTCGATTTCATTAACGAGCTTGGTAAGATATTCACCAAGATAGATCGACATGATTGCCGGTGGCGCTTCATTGGCGCCGAGGCGGTGGTCGTTGCCTGCGTCGGCGACACAGGCGCGCAGCAGGCCACCGAATTTGTCGACACCGAGCATAACCGCGCCGAGAGTGAGCAGAAAATTGATGTTTTTCAACGGCGAGGCAGATGGTTCAAGATAGTTGGCTCCGGTGTTATCGCCGACCGACCAGTTGACATGCTTACCCGAACCGTTGACGCCGGCGAAGGGTTTTTCGTGCAGCAGTACGACCAGGCCATGGCGGTTGCCGACATGCTTCATGACATTCATGGTCTGCAGGTTGTGATCGATGGCCAGATTGGCTTCTTCGAACAGGGGGGCAAGTTCGAACTGATTCGGCGAAACTTCGTTGTGGCGGGTTTTAGCCGGAATACCGCGGCGGTAGAGCTCGCGATCGAGGTCTTCCATGAAGGCGATCATTTTTTCGTGAATGGCGCCGAAGTAGTGGTCTTCCATCTGCTGCCCCTTGGCAGGCGGGGCACCAAAAAGTGTTCTGCCACAGGTTCTCAAATCATGGCGGGTTTCGTAGAGTTTTTTCGAAACAACAAAGTATTCCTGTTCAGGGCCGCAGTTAACGATGATTTTCTTGGCAAGGCGATTGCCAAGAAGTCTCTGAAGGCTTATTCCAGCGTCGTTTAGTGAACGCATCGATCTGAGGAATGGCGTCTTCATGTCGAGAACATCGCCGGTCCAGGAGAGGAAAACCGAAGGTATAACCAGGGTGCGGGTTTTGCCAGTTTCGATAAGGAAGGCTGGGGAAGTGGGATCCCAGGCGGTGTAGCCGCGGGCTTCAAAGGTCGAACGCATGCCGCCGGAAGGGAAGGAAGAGGCGTCTGGCTCGCTCTGAATCAGCTGTTTGGCTGAGAATCTTTCTAGCATTTCGCCGTTGTCTGAGTAGGTGAGGAAGGCGTCGTGTTTTTCGGCGGTGCCACCGCGCTGCGGCTGGAACCAGTGGGTGAAGTGGGTGGCGCCTTTGCTGATTGCCCATTCTTTCATGGCATGGGCGACATCTTCGGCAATCGACTGGTCGAGCGGGCTGCCGCTCTGAATGGTGGCAATAAGCTTTTCATAGGCATTATTGCTGAGTTTTTCGCGCATTATCGCTTTATTGAAGGTCAGTTCACCGAAAATATTGAGGACCTGCGACATCGAAGCCTCCGTTACAACTGGTTTGACATCAAGAACTGATGTATCTGGCAGATGAATCATACTGGTCTGAAAAACAAGCGTCAAGGTAGATTCGACATTTTTGCTGAAAAAAATAAAATAAAACTTCTCGAATTTGTAAAAATTAAAAATTGAGAGGTGCTGGCGCGGAGTTTACATAATTTACGTGTAAATTTGCAGATTTAGCGTGTGGTTTACATAATACGCGTGAATTTCAGGCTTGGTGGGCGGTTTGGATAATTTTGCCCGGGTTTTTCAGGAGAGACCAGTGCGTAGTTTACATAACTCTATGCGGCGGGGGATGCCAAGCTGGAAAGATGGGTTACATCTCGTCGAGGTCGACCATTTTCAGCAGCATTCTGATCTGTATAGGCAGTTCCGGCATCGGGTTGCCGTCGGCGGCAAACTTAACCGATTCTGCCAGGGCAAAGGCCGCTTCATCGATAAAAAGCTTGCCAAGCTCGGGGGTGGCTAGAGCCGGCGAACCAAGATAACCCTCACGCGAACCCATTTCCTGAAACGAAAAATTGCCTTTCAAGACTTCCCAGGCGGGGTTGGCACAACAGGCTGACAGCTGTCGGGCGATCTGGTCGCGTAAAAGCTCGGGGGCAATATGCATCAGGGCGCTGGTTTCCTTGACATCCGCATGCAACTCGCTTGCCGGTTCGAGCCCGATAGCGCGCAGAGCTGCATCGAGGCGCTCGTTGTGCGAGAAAGTCCAGAGAGGTATCGGATCGATAGCTCTGAATTCTCTCAGGGTATTGAGATCTTCAACAGCGACGGCAACTGCCTTGAGAGCTTCGGGAGAAATCGACAGATTGACGAAGACAAGGTTTTTGAAGCCATCGCGACTCAGTGAGCTGCCGATATCGTAAAGAGCATCAGAATAGGTTCTGGCGCCCATACCATAGCTGCCCATGAAGCCGGCGCTGGTATGGCACGGCATGAACGGGACAGTTGGCGCGATCAGGCAGCCATATTCTTCGTTTTTAAGTCTTGTTGCCGCTTCGAAGGCAATAGTTTCGGCAATGAAGCATTTTGTACCAAGTGGGAGATGTGGTCCATGTTGCTCAATAGAGCCAAGTGGTACAATAACGAAGGTGTTTTCCTTGTCGATTTGTGAAAGTTCCGCTGCGGTAAGATCCATTAAATTCATGCGCCCATAATAAAGGCAGGGTCAACAGGCAGTCAAGATATTTTCACAGCTGAATTTACGCAAGGCAGACTCTGGTTATTATTAGCTATCTGAAACTCTTAATAAAACTTATACTCTTTGACATTAGAGAACTAAAAGCTTTTGCGCAGATGAATTTTAGAACAATCTTTGCTTATTTCCAGTGGAGCCATACGTATCACTCATGGCCAGCAGTTAACAGGATAGAGGGCAAGGTATCAGTGAGATGACCTGCATCTGGCATCTTCAAGGTGCATAAGCGATAAAATGAGAATCAAATTCGGTAAATTGTTGCAAATTATTGCGACAATGTTTACGTAGACCGTTGCCGGTTTCGTGATTAATTTACAGGCCGATTGTTGAAATCGTTGCATGCGGAGAAGTCGTTTTGGGTTATTTTATTCGAAGCCTTTTTCCTCGTTCTGAAAAAACAGAATGTCTGATAATAAATATTATGTAAACCAAAGATAAGTGAGACCACAAAAACGGCTGAAAGCCATTTTACAACCATTTTATGACCAGAGATTGAACGCCTTGTTGAATTACCTTTATCTGACGTCACTGTTTTTATAAAAATTCTAGTTCTCTGTCTCATTTGAATCTTCGTCATTCCCGCGTTTATGCCCCAGAGGATACAGGCGGAAATCTGGTTGTCAGCATCTTAGATCCCTGCCTTCGCAGGGATGACGTAGAGGTAACTGATTTTGCACGTTCAATGTTGACAGACCACTAGTTAAAAATAGCCGAAAGATTTTAAAAAACGAAGAAATATAAATAATTGTTGTAAAATTACTAAATGAATCGATAAAAACGTTCTATTTCTTCAAAAACAACTATCTGGAGATAAAATGTCGAACGATGTCCGCCAAAACGAGCTTAATAACCTCAAAAATACCCTTTCTGCCGTTATCGATAAAAAAGATGCCGGTAAAAATGCCGCGGCAGCATCAGGCCCCTCAAGATTAAGCGGTCTGATGGTCGTATTTCTCGTTATTTCTGGTCTTGGGCTGGCGGTCTGGTTGGTTATCACGGCGATCGTCTCTTATGTCGAAAACGGTTTTCTTGCACGCACTGAACCATTCGAAAAACAGTTTCGCCAGATTGCCGAAGTCTATGCCGCTTTACCCCAGGCCTCCGAAAAACTTCCCGGTGTCGACAATTATTCTCAGAAATTCTCAGAAGCAAAAATTCTGATCATTAATGCAAAACCGGATGCCAACGGCCGACTTGTTTCACGCCTCCAGTATAACCTGCCCGAAAATCGCATGCCACCTTCCCCCGATAATATTAATCTCGTGATCAGAATGACCTTGAAAAGCGATCGCATTTATTATTCAAAGGGTAAATTTGCTGGCAAGTTTCCAATTCATGATTTTGTTGTGGATTTTATCGACCCCAAAAACAAGAAGATTATCGCCCAGGAAATCGTTAAAGGCGACCCCACCACTTCAGAGAGCGATAGAAACAGGATTCATATCGGCGAAGTTCCTGTTTTGGAAGCCCAGAAAATGCTCGAACAGAAATTGAGTTATCGAGCTCCATTCTGCTGGCATCAGCTATAGTAAGAGCTATAAAAGCGCTGGAGGTTTACATAATACCGCGCGCTTTTAATTTGTTGCCTGTCTCTGCAAACTTGGCTATACTTCGCTCGATTTAAAACAGAGGGAGTATATTATGGATCAGGCATTTGCAGCAGGAAATCAGGGTGTCATCTGCGAGAATGTTCCCCTGCCTCTCGGAAAAAAAATAATTCTTGGTCTGCAGCACGCTTTTACCATGTTTGGTGCTACAGTTCTCGTGCCCTTAATCACCGGGCTGGATGTTTCTGTTGCCCTGTTCATGGCCGGAATCGGAACCCTGATTTTTCACCTGATAACCAGAGGCCGTATGCCGGTATTCCTGGGCTCATCATTTGCGTTTATCGCACCACTGGCCGCGGCAACTTCAGTATCCACTATGTTCGGTGGCCCGCCAAATACTACTTATTCTGAGAATACAGGGGTTGTCGCTCTTACAAAAGTTCATAATCCTCAGGTTATGCGAGTTGCTGCCGGATTCGCCATTCTGATGGGTGTTGTCCCAAAACTTGGCTGCATTATTTCTACTATTCCCAAAGCCGTGGTCGGCGGCATCTCTGTTGTTCTTTTCGGCATGATTGCAGCAATCGGTGCCCGAAGCCTTATCGAAGGCCGCATCGATCTGTGCCAGTCGAGAAACCTTATCATTGTTGCAGTTATTCTGGTTCTCGGTCTTGGTGGTGCGGTTTTTCCAGTCAGCATCGGAGCCCTGTCGTTCAAAATCGAAGGTATGGCTCTGGCTGCAATTGTTGGTATTCTTTTGAACAAGATTCTGCCAACTGAAAAAACCGAATAATCGCAACATTAAGTTTTCGCAGAAAACAAAACCGGCTTCAGGTCTTGCCCGAAGCCGGTTTTTTAATTTACTGCGAACTGCTTTTTACTTGATGACCGAGAAGTAGAGTTCTTTTACCATCGGGTCACTGAGATTCGGGCGGGTGCGCTTGGCAGATCTCGGAGCCTTGTCGGCAACCTGAGCCCGTGAAGTTTTAACGGCTTCGAACAGCGTTTTCCCATCGAGCATCTGCTGGGCGGCATACATGGCGCGGGTTACGTTGATCACCCCACCCGACCGCACTTTTTCTTTCAGCCAGTCTTTTTTGTCGACGGTATCCATAAGGATCTTTTTCAGCTGAGCAGGTTTGAGGTTCGGATTGACACCGAGAACCATCGAAGCGAATCTGACGGCATTCGGGCAGGCCATCGAAGTGCCTGACATGTAGCCCATCTTCTGGTTCGGATAAGTTGCGAAAATGTTCACGCCAGGCACAGCAACGTCAACCTTGGTGGGGCCGAAGCATGAGAACGGCGCGATTTTCTGGTCTTCGTCGGTGGCGGCGATAACCATTTTGTTTGCTATCGGAACATCATTCGGTGAAGTGACGATGTTGTCGAGATCTTCAGTCGAGTTACCAGCGGCGATGAAAATCAGAGCATCCTTGCAGCCGGCGAAGAAAGCTTTATCTCTTGGCAGAAAGGCTCTGGTGACGAACAGGTTCACGACTTCCTGAACTTCGGCGTCGGTCGGGTTCTGAAAGCCCCACTGAACCATGTTGCCCTTTATCATTTCGCACAGGCTTTTGTTTTCTGAGCCAAATGAGCAGTTGATCAATCTCGGCTTCAGGGAAGCAACGTAATCGGCCTTGGGCTTGATCTGGGCCGCGTACTGCTGGCCGAGCTGGGTGAAATACTTTTCGAGATCGGCCATGGTGACCTTCTGCCCGCCTTCGGAAGCGGCAGCATCATTGCGGGTAGTGCGCCGGTGCAGCATCGCATGCTTGATGGCTGTCAGAGCCTGAGCGGCTTCTTCTTTCGGTGCACCGCCTGTCTGAATATGTTTGATGGCATTGAGGTTAACACCGTCATTTTTGGTTGAAACGATACCGGCACAATGAGTACCGTGTGCCCAGCCGCCGGTGAAACCGACCCAGGCCCAGAACTGCTTGTCCTGGTAATTTTTTACGAGATAATCGTATTCTTCAGCAGTCAGACCGTCTTTACCATAGGCCTGCAGTTTGCCGAGGAGTTCCATGCAGCGCAAAACTTTGTCATAGTCAGGAGGTGTGTCAGAAAGATTCACCAGAGTTGCACTGTTGTCAACAAAGTTCCAGCCGAAAATGTCGTCGGTGTAGCCATTGTTGTCATCGTCTACGCCGGCTTTGCCGTTGAGTTCGAGGTCGTTCGGAAGTGCCAGGGGTTTGAGTGCATCGTGAGTGAAATCACTGCCTGAATCAATTACCAGAACGTTAACCTTTTCAGAAGCCTGAACCGGTGAATATGAAAAGCTGAGAGAGGCAGCCAGAGCGGCAAGAACGAGTTTGCGGGTAAATTTCATCAATAGCACCTCCAGTATTTTTTTATAATAATGATTATTTTGCTTTATGTAAATATCCCCTGCCCTAACTTTTACAAAGAAATTTGCAAACAATTTGCATGTGAAATAAATCACCACACTCCCCGGTTGTGTTGGGGTATATACTTTCTCAGAGATGCATGAATATTGCAGGCTCTGTCAGCATGCAGACAGTGTTTATATGAATCAGAAAGGGGATCAAACCCATGGGTGCCGTACTGGTTGAGATCTGGGATGCCACCGGAAACAAAAAAGTAAAGGCTGAACTTCCGGACGACGAAGCCGTAAACCGCATCATAATTCTTCTCATCGACAGGATGAATCTGCCCAGATTTACTCCTGATGGCCAGCTGATGAGCTACAAGTTCAAAGCCTCAGGCCGCCAGCTTCTCGATGACGAAACCTTTCATCAGGCCGGCGTCAATTCAGGCGATGTGCTGCGCATTCAGCCCGAAATCACCGCCGGGAAGGCTGCATGACAGAAGATCAGAACTCAACTGATCAGGGTACGGTTTTAAAAATTTCCACCGGTCAGCAGGAGAACCGTTTTTCAAGGTTCGAACTTATCCGCTGGTGGGATCAAAGCCGTCTTCAGAATGCCCGGGTGCTGGTAATCGGTGCCGGTGCCCTTGGCAATGAATTATCAAAAATCTGGCCCTGGTCGGAATCGGCAACATTCTGCTCGTTGATTTCGACCAGATCGAGCCTTCGAATCTTTCGCGCTCGGTGCTTTTTCGTGAGTCTGACCGCGGGCGCAACAAGGCCGATGTCGCTGCCGAACGCGCACGCGAATTATTTCCCGAAATCAATATCAGACCGCTGTGTGTAAATGCGGTAACCGACCTCGGCCTCGGGGTTTTTTACTGGGCCGATGTGATTCTTGGCGGTCTCGATAACCGCGAAGCCAGATTGGCAATCAATCAGAACGCTTTCAGAAGCGGAAAATCCTGGATCGACGGCGCCATAGAGGGCTTGAGCGGTGTCGCCAGAGTTTTTGCACCTGATGGCCCATGCTATACGAATGTACGATGAGCGAAGTAGACTGGAAAATTCTCAACGCCAGAAGATCAACAAAAATGGAGAGATTGGCAAAGCCAATAGAAGAATTGAAAACATGCCAACTGCCAGACCAGATGTCGGAATTCTGTTTTCTGCCAACAGTGAAAAAGAAGAGGAGAAGTGAAAATGAGCGAAAAATTCAGTAATATTCCCAACGATCCTGATACGCATGTAATACTGCAAAAACTTGCTACCATTGATGAATATGAGGTTTTGTACCAGGCCTGGAGCTGGCAAGGCATTGCGGCCGAAAGCATCGTTTTTTTCAGCGACGATGTTAAAACCCTTACTGATGAGCAGCTTGAAGAAATTATCAGACCCCTTCCCTTGCTTAATAAAGACACTAAAATAACAATTAAAAGGACTGATGAAGGTTATACCTTCGTTAATTTTAACCTCAAAGCTCTTGATTAGATTGTCTTTTTAAACTTTGCCGCCAACACCTTTGAATTTATCCACAAAAGCTGCAATTTTATTAAAGACGCTTTGTTTTTTGGTGAGGAACTGAGGATTAAGCGGACTCATTTTGGGAAGAATGGCATTGAGTTCGGTGCCGTTTTCACTTGCATACTCCCGTTTTAAGGATGCGGCAATATATCGCCTGGCTGCTTCCTCATTTAATTTTTCAGCAGCGATCAACTCGACGACTTCACGTTTTTGTTCCGCTTGTGCAAACGTGAAGAACGCATCAATAATCCCTGGTTTATCAAGAATATTTTCCAGGTTGGTCTGATTTATAAAATCAACGAGGAGACTCTCTTTTGCTCGGTTGCCAATGCTGGAGCGGATCATCCGGCGGACATCTTCAATCAGGGCCGCTTTATCTTTGAGTTTTTTGTTGTTTTCAAAAATCAATTCGAGGATGTAATCGAGGTTAATTTCTTGCGATTTGAGCAGATCAACTTCAAAAACGACATCATCCCAGTCTATGGTTGATTCAGCCTCATTGTTACAGGCTTTTTCACGGCGAAGCCAGTCGCGGATGTCGTTGTAGGTCGAGCGATAATCCTGGATGGCGCGCATTGATGGGATCTGAATAGCCTGCATAGCCTCCAGGTCTTCGTCTGTCAAGTAGCGCTTTGCCTTGAACTCTTCAACTGCGGCAGAGTCGTTCATATCCAAGCTTTGAAAAGCCTGCAACCCTGCAAATTCGTCGTAATTCTGCAGCACATTTTCAACACGAAGATACTCACCAAAAAGTTTTGCGAACTCTTTTTTATCTTTCTCCTTAACGATTTCATCCGGACCTGGGAACTTCTCCTGCAGTTCCGCCACAATATCGAGGTAACCCCGACGGGCCTCGCCAGTAGCTGCGTCAGAGAAACCTTCCATATACTCTTTGTAGCTCTTTTCGAGCAACACGTTTTTGGTGTTTTTGTCGCCAAACAGAGTAATTGCGTCAACGGTAGCCTGCTCCAGGTTCCGGAAGGTAACGATATTGCCAAAGGTTTTTGTCGCATCATAAATACGGTTGGTACGCGAATAGGCCTGTATTAAACCGTGATAGCGCAGATTTTTATCAACAAAGAGGGTACTGAGTGTGGGGGCATCAAAACCGGTCAAGAACATGCCCACAACTATTATCAAATCAATTTCCTGTCTTTTAACCCGGGCCGACAGGTCACGGTAGTAGTTCTGGAACTCTTTGCTGTCAACGCTGTAATTGGTTTTGAACATTTTGTTATAGTCGTTGATTGCAGCACTCAAAAACTCTTTTGCACTTTTGTCCATCGCGGAGACTTCAAAGCTTTCATCAGGAATGTCACCCACGGCACTTTGTTCTTCGTTGGCGGCAAAGGAAAAGATGGTGGCGATTTTGAGAGGTTTGTCGCTCTCTTTCTGCAAATCGCGCAGGGTTTCATAGTATGTCTTTGCCGCATCCACACTGCTTACGGCAAACATGGCATTAAAACCTTTACCATTGGCTTTGAGTCGATGTGTTTTTTGTTTGAAGTTAAGCAGAATATATCTGGAAATTTCTTCAATACGTTTAGGGTGCAATAATGCCTGCTTATTTTCGGCAGCCGTGAGTTTTGTTTCGTCCTGTTCTGTTTCGATAGCCTTGAATTGTGGGCGTACATCATTGTAGTCCACTTTGAACTTCAATACTTTTTCATCGCGAATGGCATCGGTTATTACGTAGGAATGTAATTCACCACCGAATACCCCGGCAGTGGTTTCTGCTCCCAGAGCATTTTGCGGAAAAATTGGCGTACCGGTAAAACCGAACTGGCAGAATCTTTTGAATTTTTTCTTGAGATTCTTCTGAGCTTCTCCGAATTGTGAACGGTGTGCTTCATCAAAGATAAAGACAACCTGCTTTTTGTAAATGGGCAGGTTGTCTTCACTTTTCATCAGGTTATTGAGTTTTTGAATGGTGGTAACAATGATTTTATTGTCATCTTTTTCAATGTTGCGTTTTAATCCTGCGGTGCTCACTGAACCATTGACGCTGTCGGGTGAAAAGCGCTGATACTCTATCATGGTCTGGTAGTCGAGGTCTTTACGGTCTACCACAAAAAATACCTTGTCGACAAAATCGCACTCGGTAGCCAGGCGGGCTGCCTTAAAGCTGGTCAGGGTTTTTCCGGAGCCGGTCGTATGCCAGATATACCCGCCGCTTTCGACGGAACTCCAGTTCTTGCTTTGATTCGTGCTGTTAATTTTCCACAAAATTCGTTCCGTAGCCGCTATTTGATAGGGGCGCATTACCAGGAGAGTATTGCTGACGTCAAAAACGGAATAACGGAGCAGGACTTCGAGAAGCGTGTTTTTTTGAAAAAAGGTGGCGGTAAAATCTTTCAGATCTTTTATCAGCGTATTGTCTGACTTCGCCCAGTTCATGGTAAAGTCAAAACTGTTTTTATCTCTTCTGGTGGTGTTGGCAAAATAGCGACTGTCGGTGCCGTTTGAAATGACGAAGAGCTGCAAATATTTATACAGCGAATGCTCTGAATTGAAACTTTCTTTGCTGTAGCGGTGCACCTGATTGAAAGCTTCGCGGATAGCCACCCCCCGCTTTTTAAGCTCGATCTGCACTAAGGGCAATCCGTTTACCAGAATGGTGACATCGTAACGGTTGGCCTGGCTGCCGGTCTGTTCAAACTGCTTGATTAACTGCACTTTATTGCGGGCGATGGTTTTCTTGTCGAGCAGGTAGATGTTTTGAATATGCCCATCATCAAAGACAAAATCGTGAACATAGTCGTCATGAATTTTGCGGGTTTTATCGATGATGGTATCGCTGGGCTTGTCCAGATAGGTTTCTACAAAACGTGACCACTCACCGTCAGAAAATTGCACACTGTTAAGGGTTTGCAATTGAATGCGAACATTTGCCAGCATGCTGTCAGGGGTGTTTACATCGGGCAGAAATTCATAACCCTGTTTTTTTAAATCCTGAATGAGTTCCCGTTCCAGATCGCCTTCGGTTTGATAAGATTCACAGACTCTCCACTCTTTGGTGTAGCGATCTAAAACGATGAAGTTGTTGGTTTCTGCCACAGTCTTGTATTCAACCATATTTTGCCTCTAAAGTGTATGTTCTCTGGCTTTCTAACTGCTTAAAGCGATACGTAGTGTAAACTGCATTTACCGGCAAGTGTTAATGTCTTGATGCTATTCCTCCGCTGCTTTCGGAAAAGTCAGCAGCAT
>JAKQKW010000481.1 GCA_029560455.1 Candidatus Rifleibacteriota bacterium | reverse complement strand
AGGATCTCGTTTTTCAACAAGACCCGCTTGGCGTCATAATTAAAGTCTTTCGATCTTATTCTCAATGAGCTTCGGACTTTTTTTCGTCCGCCCTGCCGTGGCAGGAAGTTCATCTTATCAAATTCGTTTTAAAGTGTCAACAAGTTTTTAAAAATTATTTTCAAAAAAAATACACAAGCATCAGCCAGCCCCACGATGACTTATTTTAATGCAATCAGCGGGCGATTTTGCTATAATCGCGGCATGGGATCAATGACAGGAAATGTAAATCAGCTTCTCTCGGAAACCAGAAGGCATCTGCAGACATTGATGCAGAAAATGCCGGATCTTATCAACTGTGTTGCTCCCGCCAAAGAGAATGACCAGCACGAAACCATCGAAATTATCGAGCAGATTCCAGACAGCATAATCGAAATCGACAATCGCCCGGTTATTACCGTCGCTTTTTGTGGCCCCAGCGGTGCAGGTAAAAGCACCGTATTCAACATGCTCACCGGTCTGGGTGTGCCGGCCGGCGGTGCCGTCAGACCGATGACGCACGCTTCGCTCGCGGCTTTTCCAGAGCCGATAAAGATGCAGATAGATCCAAAGGCAATTTTCCCTGAATTTGAATTATCTGAGCTGGTCGAACCCGCCGACCTCAAAAAATCCGGCACCGCCAGCAACCGACTGTTTTTCAGGTTTTTCAGCAGCGATCATCTCACTCAGAACCTGTGGCCATGCCTTGTCGATATCCCCGACTTCAACACCACCGAAATCGCGAACTGGGACAAAGCCGAAGAAATGATCAGGCGTGCTGAATCGATCATTTTTACCGTCTACCACGAAGCCTATAAAGACCAGAAAACTTTCGATATTCTCAAGAAGGTTCTCAAAGTCGCTGGGAACATCACCTGGCTGCTGACTAAACTCGACCCGCAGGACTGCGCGACCAGTGCCGCCGCCATTCGTGACGACCTGATCGCCAGCGTTCGACTTAACCCGGAATTCTCTGATCAGCGCACCGACGGTCTGACGCTCGCCGATTTTCTTGCTGATTCAGCTTTTTTCTATAGTCCATTCACTTCAAAACCCTCTCTCGAAGATATCAGGCCTTTGGCCAACTGCACCGGATCCTTTACGCAGCACATCTACGGGCAGAATGGCCTTGAAGTAGCCCTGAAACGTCAGCTGCAAAGCATCATGGTCGGGGTTGCGGGCTGCGAAAACATCTGTCATGAAGCCGACACCCTCTACAAAAAACTGTTCGCCGAAATCACCGCCTGCGATCAGATCATTGACAAGGCTGCTCAAACAATTACCGGCGAAGAATTCCCGGTTTTCCGCATTCTTGAACTGATTCGCAAACAGCTTGAGGCAAACCGGCCTTCTTTTCTGCGCCGGGCATTCCAGCCACTGATGCTGCTTGGCTCAACCCTGAAGGCCGCGATTTCATCGGCTGCTGCTGCCGTTTCAAGACTTTCTGGCAGTGAATTTAATAGTTCGGTTAAACAACGTGACAGCCTTGAAAGAAGCCGACTCAACGCCGAAGTGAATGCGCTCGTCGATTTCTGGCGCCGCAAGCCTGAACTCGAAAAAATCACCACCGAACGCTGCACTGCAGCGACAGGAGCCATTCTTACCGCTGAACTGCCGCCAGTTGATGCCGAATGGGAAGCCTCGGTCAATGAATCACTGCAAAAATGGCAGGCCAGCAACAAAGATCTCTGGAAATGGATGAACATCATCGATGACCTGTTTATACTTCTCGGTACCGGCCTCGTCGTTGCCGATTTTTTCATCGACGGCGGAATCGGTACCATGGGTGTCGTCGCTGCAGTCGGTGGCAGCAGTGCCGCCGGCGGCTTTCTGATGTCGCTGTTCAACAACATGGGCCTCGGTCGCGAGGTCATGGAGGCACACCAGAACTGGAAAAAACTTCGTTGCCAGTCATATCGCAAACATCTGCGCGAACTGCTCGCCGGGCCGATTTTTCTCAAACAGCTTGAAGAAAAAGCCACGCGTCTGGCGCCGGATAATATTACCAGCTGCCGTGAGGCATGCGCCAAATTAAAGGAAATCAGCAGAATCCATGAGCACTGACAAATCAGCACTTCTGCACGAGCGGGTCATTAACATCACTCGCCGCTGCGAAGATTTGAAAGACAATGAACTGTTCTTCATGCTCCAGCGAAACCTGCGTCAGGCTGTTGAGCAAAGCAGCGCAACCGCACCTGCTCCGCTTGTCGTAACGATAATTGGCGGCACCGGTGTTGGCAAGTCCTTCATTTTCAGCAGTCTCTGCGCCACTCCGGAAGTCAGCCCATCTTCTTCGTCTGTGCGTGGCTATACAAAAGAGCTTTTCGTGGCGGCAGCCCCAGAAGACCGCGCATTACTGCCATTTTCATCTGAAGAGGCGCATTATCTGCCAGGTCTGCTGCCGGGAGCCATTCTGATCGACACTCCCGATCTCGACACCATCAACAGTAATAACGCCCGCATCGCCCGCGAAACGATAAGAGTTTCAGACATTCTTATCGTCGTCACCACTCCAGATAAGCGTTCCAATTTTGCCATTCACCAGAATATCGTCGAGTGGGCTTCGCGCAAACGCTGGTTCTTTGTCATCAACAAAACCGACACCGCACCTGACGCCAGCACTGAACGCCTGAAGGCCGATCTTACCGACCGTCTGCAGCATATCGGTTTCGCAGTCGACCCCGGCGCTCTGTTTGCTTTCAGCGCCAGACAGCCAGACTCTGATGAATTCAGACGTTTCCGCGATCTTGTGTATTCGCCGCGCACCGTCGTTCAAAGCCGCATTCTTCGAGAGGAATCCGCACTCAGACGCATTCTACATGCCCTGAATGCCGAAAAAACAGCTGAACGTATTCTCAAACTTCAGCAGGAACTGATTGATTACCGCGCGACCCTGAGTGCGCAGATCAACGAGCAACATCACCTCGTCGTTACCTCGCCGGCAATTACCGGTCTGGCCAATGATTCCCTGCGTTCGTCAATCTACCTTGAACTGGCCGGTAACAATTCGCTGTTTCTTTACCCCTGGTTTGCCATAATCAGCTGGTTTTCACCAGGAGTGAGGGCAGAATACGCTGACCAGGCAGTTGAAGCGGCACTGGCAGAAAATTTCCGGTTTTCGGGCTGCCGGGTCGACGAAAGACGCTTTCTTGAAGACCGCAGTCTGATGACAACCTCAGAGAATAATCTGCCCGCAGTCGTTAAAAACAGCGGAAACGGCGAAGTCTTCATGCAGATTATCGAAAATGCCCAGCGCATCTCTGAGATGCCACTGATGCGCTTTTACATCATTCTCGGAAACATTCTTCCATCACTGGTGTTGTTATCAGCCCTCTACCGCGCTGCGGGCAGCTGGATAAGCGGCATCTGGCTGCCAACCGACTTTTTTGTACATGCTGTCGCCCTGATTGTTATCGCGTCGCTACCGGGCTATATGCTGATCTGCAAAGCTATTGACCGCATGGCAGGCCGTTTCGTTCTCAAACCATCGCAGCAGGCCGTCAATCTGCATTTGCTCGATGCCAATATCGCCGGTATCGATAAAATTCTGCAGGAAATTTCGCTGCTCAACAGTTCGGCCGAAAGCCAGCTGAAAGAGATGCAGCATCTTCTGCCGCAGAGCAACTGTGGCATCACCGCACGCGACCTCTGAGTTTACAGAAATCTCGACCAGACGGTGAGAGCGGCGACTGTCAAAGCGACGAATCCAGCTGGAACATCGAAAAAACCGATGCCGAAGCGATGATATCTTGTACGATTGCCGGATACCCGGTAGCCACGTGCTTCCATTGCCTCTGCCAGTTCTTCGCCTCTGATTATTGCCTGTGCCAGGGTCGGGATCATCAATGGCATCAAGGCGGCAGCCGACGAAAAGAAACCGCCTTTGCCAAGGCGGGCGCCTCGGGCAATCTGCGCCATGCGGATGCGGTCGATTTCTGAAAGCATCACAGGCAGAAAGCGCACGGCAATGACCATGACGAGGGCTAGTTCGCGCGCTGGCAGCCTGAAAAGGCGCAACGGCCGGAAAATTGTTTCCCAGAAAAACATCAGTTCAGACTGTGGCGAAACTGTCAGGTAGCAGCCTGCAGCAATAAAAACACCCAGAATTCTGATCATGCCCTCAAGAGCCGGAACCAGTTCAAAACTATCGCCGCGAAAACCCTGCACCAGGCCGACAATAACCAGAAGAAGCCAGATGCGTTTTATCGACAGCAGAAGGTCAGCCAGGGGCAACCTGCCCATGACCGCAAACAAAAGCAACATCGCCAGTGAGCCAGCCATGGCCGGCAGTTGCAGCCCATTCAGAGAAAAGAACATAATCAGTACAAAGCATAATCCGCCCTTAATAAGCGGGTTCAGGCTGTATAAAAAGCTGCTGCCTGGTTTATAGCTTATCTGCATGGCTTTTCTCACGGGCAACAAAACTGGCGACAGCTTCGGCATTTACCTGTGGCAGCGACGACACAGTCGCAAACGGGGCCAGAGCATGGCAATACCAGCGGGGAAGCGGGTAAAAATCGCGGTTACACACCGCCTGCCGTAAAAAATCGTCACCAGAGAACCAGCTCCCCTGCCCTTCTCTGAGGAACAGAATATTGCTGTCGGGATGCAGAAAAACTTCGGGCTCGTGAGTAACTACGATCACAATATGCTCGCGCGCAAGCTGATTGAGCATTTCAGCCAGAGCCTTCTGGCCATTTGCATCAAGTCCGGCAAGAGGCTCGTCGAGGAGTATGACCGGAGGCATGGCAACAGTGCAGGCGGCCAGAGCTACCCGGCGTTTTTCGCCGCCAGAAAGTTCGAACGGGTGGCGTGAGTAGAACTTTTCGGGTTCTAGACCCCAGCGCTGCAACCATTGCTGTGCCCGTGGCGTAATCTCGTTTTCGGCTAACTCACGCATGCGCAATGAATATTCAACTTCATCGCCAACTGAGGTGTTGAAAAAAAGTGATTCGGGGTCCTGAAAGGTCAGCGAAAAGTTGCCCGCCGGCTGAAAAACTGCACCATCATAAAGAATCTGACCCGAAAATTCACTGTGAAAACCTGCGATAGTAAGCAGAAGACTGCTCTTACCAGAGCCAGCACGACCAACAAGCAGATTGATTCGCCCGCAGCCAAAGCTGCCATCGATTTTTTCAGCCACCGGCTTACCGCCATAGGAAACAGTAAGATTTTTCAGTTCAAGCTGCGCGCTCATGATCTGGCCTCAAGGATTTTTTCAAGTTTCCAGGCGTCCGGAATTCTGAACCATGGCAACTGCTCGACGCTGGCACGCAGATCGGCAATTGGCCCGTTAAATACCAGACTGCCGGCGTTGAACGCGAGAATCTGCTCGAAATGGTGCAGATCTTCGGCAAGCTGCGAGACAACCATGACTCCGATGTCATGTTCGCGGGCAAAAGTTTTGACAGTCTGCCAGAAGTTGTCGCGCGCCCAGGGGTCGAGGTGTGAAGTTGGCTCGTCAAAGATCATCCAGGAAGGCTGCATGATCATTACCGATGCAATACACAGTAACTGCTTCTGACCACCAGAAAGGTAATGAACCGGGGTCGAGAGCATATCGCCGAGCCCGAAGCGGGCAGCGGTTTCCCTGACCCGAACCTGCATTTCATCATAACTTACACTCAGATTCTCAAGACCGAATGCAAGGTCTTCTGCCACGGTTGTACCGACAATCTGGTTATCAGGCGTCTGAAAAATGATACCGGCTAGAAAGCCACAGCGGCCGATGTGATTGAAAGGCGCAAAACCGTCGACAGTCACGATGCCGGTCTGAGGTTCGATCATGCCGGCAATCAGCCTGGCAACAGTAGACTTCCCGCTGCCGTTGCCGCCGATTACTCCGGTAATCGAGCCTTTCGAGCAGGAAAAAGAAACCTCCTTCAGTTTGAAGGAGGTTTCTGATTTCTCGTTATATCTGAAAGATACTTTGTCGAGAATTATCATCCTGCGACGGATTCACCTCATTTGGTGAATTCGATGATTGCCATTTCGGCATTGTCGCCGCGGCGATTGCCCAGCTTGTAGATTCTGGTGTAGCCACCGGGAACCGTTTCAAAGCGGGGGGCGATGCGGTTGATAAGTTTGGTTACAGTGCCTTCGACTCTGAGAATTCTCTGAGCGTTCTTTCTTTCTTTGGTTACACTCTTGCCGTCCTGGTCGACAGTGCGTTTGCAGGTGGCGGGAATGTAGTCAACGATGAATTCCGGTCTCGGATTCTTGTCGGGGTCGGCGATGTACTTTTCAGCAGCTTCGCGTGTTTCTTTGTCGAGATTGGAGATGTATCTCTTGATCTCGTCACGGCCAAGGATTTCGCGATCGTTGCAGCCATGGAAGAACTTTTCGAGAAGAGTTCTTTTGGCGGCTTTAAGACCAGCGGTCTGAGCCTGATTTTCGCCTTTGAGAGTCATCATCTTTTTGGCGATGGTCACGGCTTTTTCGATTTCGCGGCGCAGATCTTTGGCTTTCTGCAGAGTGGTTTCGATTTTTTCATATTTAACAAGTGAGGTGCACAGTGAGCGCAGCAGAGCTATCCTCTGATGTGACTCGCGACCAAACTTGCGTCCGATTTTCTTGTGTCTCATTCGTCATTACCTCCGGCGGTACCATCATCGTCAGGAAGACTCATGTTGAACTGACTGAGTTTTTCTCTGACTTCTTTGAGCGACTTCTTACCAAAATTCTTGATTTCGAGCAGCTCGGAAACTTTCTTGTTAACGAGTTCACCAAGAGTCTGAATGCCAGCTTTCTTGAGGCAGTTTCTCGAACGGACTGAAAATTCGAGATCCTTGATCAGGATATCGTGATGACCCTTCTGCGGGACTTCCTGTTTCTGGGAAGAAACCATTACGAGTTCTTCTTTATGAGTCGGAATGCCCTTTTTGTCTTCGACGATTTCTTCTTCAAGAGCCTTGAAGAGATCAACATGTGCCATCAGGAACTTGGCTGACAGTTCAACAGCCTCGGCGGGCTGCATGCTGCCGTTGGTCCAGACCTGAAGGGTAAGCTTGTCGAAATCGATATTCTGGCCTACGCGAGCATCAGAAACGTTATACATTACTCTGGTTACGGGTGAGAACTGGCTGTCGACCAGGATGGTGCCAATCGGCTGATTGTTCATCTTGTGATCTTCGGCAAGAACATAACCGCGGCCACGCTTGAAGGTGATATCCATGCCAAGAGTGATGTCGCCGGTTACCTGAGCGATGTGAACGTCTTCGTCAATTACGAGCAGATCAGGATACGAAGGCAGATCAGCGGCGGTAACGTCTGCCGGACCCTTGACTTCAAGGCGCAGAGTGATGGGCTCATCGACTTCTACGTTAACTACGAGTTTCTTGAGGTTAAGGATGATGGCGGTAACGTCTTCAACAACGCCAGGGATACTGCAGAATTCATGAAGAACTCCGTCAATCTTGACGCTGCTTACAGCTGAACCGGGCAGTGAAGCGAGCAGAACTCTGCGGAAAGAATTTCCGAGGGTCTGACCATAGCCTCTTTCAAGAGGTTCGACTTCGATGATGCCGTGGTTCGAGTGTTCGCCTTCGATATATTTGATTTTGGGTCGGTTGATTTCAATCACGCGAATTAGCCTCCTGTTAAGCTTAGCGAGAGTAGAATTCGATAATCAGATGTTCCTGGATCTTCGGGTCGAGCTGTGCGCGTTCGGGCAGCGCAACAAACTTACCCTTGAGGTTTTCGCGATCTACTTCGAGCCATGAGCTGGCTTCGCGGCTTGAGTTGATTTCGAGAGCGTCTTTGATCTGCTGACGAATCTTGCTGCTTTCGCGGATGGCGATAACATCACCGGCTCTCAGCTGGTAGCTGGGAATATTGCACTTGCGGCCGTTGATGTCGAAATGACCCTGGGTGATCCACATGCGGGTCTGGGCGCGTGAAAGGCCAAAACCCATGCGGAAAGCCACGTTGTCAAGACGGGTTTCGAGCTGGTGCAGCAGGTTGACACCAGAGTTACCAGACTTGCGGCTGGCGGCTTCATAATATTTGCGGAACTGGCGTTCCAGGATTCCGTAGGTTTTTCTGAGTTTCTGCTTGGCGCGAAGCTGAACTTCGTAACCGGTAGCTTTCTTTCTCATCTGTTCGGCACCATGCTGACCGGGAACGAAAGCGCGGCGTTTGAATGCACACTTTTCGGTAAAACAGCGGGCACCTTTGAGGAAAAGTTGATCGCCTTCACGGCGGCAAATTCTACAAACTGAACCAGTATATCTAGCCATATTCTAATGCCTCCTCAGACGCGGCGTCGCTTGGGCGGGCGACAACCATTGTGCGGAATGCCGGAAACGTCTTTGATTGCGGTAACTGACAGACCGACAGTCTGCAGGGCGCGAATCGCTGATTCACGGCTCATACCGGGACCGGCAACGAAAACTTCCACTTCTTTCATACCGAATTCGAGAGCGCGTTTAGCGGTGATTTCGGCTGAAACCTGAGCGGCGTATGGGGTAGATTTTCTGGAACCTCTGAAGCTGTTTGAGCCAGAGGATGACCAGCACAGAACATTACCGGTCATATCAGTGATAGTGACGATAACGTTGTTAAAAGTTGACTGAATGTGTGCCTGACCTTTGGCGACTATCTTCTTTTCTCGCTTTTTGGTCCGGACTTTGGACTTAGCTCCTGATTTTGCCATTTTATGCTCCTTAAATCAGTTTACATCCTCAAAAAAAACAATTATGCCTTGTTCTTTTTGATAGCTTTTCTCGGACCTTTGCGGGTGCGAGCATTGGTTTTGGTTCTCTGACCGCGGACCGGCAGGCCCTTGCGATGTCTGAGACCCCTGTAGCAACCGATTTCCATGAGGCGTTTGATGTTCATGGAAATTTCGCGTCTGAGATCGCCTTCTACGCGATATTCAGAATCAAGAACCTTTTTGATTGAAGAGATTTCATCTTCAGTCAGGTCTTTAACGCGGGTGTCTGGGTTGATGTTGGTCTTGGCAAGAATATGCCTTGATGCTGTCCAACCAACTCCATAAATGTAGGGGAGAGCTGCTTCGACGCGTTTGTTTCGAGGCAGATCAACGCCTGCTATACGTGCCATAATTTTCCTCCTGTCTTAGCCCTGTCGCTGTTTGTGTCTGGGATTTTCACACAGAACACGAATGATACCACGACGTTTGATGATTTTACACTTTTCACAGATTTTCTTTACAGATGCCCTAACTCGCATTTTTTTCCTCCTGCGTGCTATTTGCTACCGTTTCGTCAGGACTTATTTAAAACGATAGACGATTCGCCCACGGGTCAAATCATAGGGAGTCAATTCTACGGTGACCTTGTCTCCTGGAAGAATACGAATGTAATGCATTCTCATTTTTCCGGAGATGTGAGCGAGAACCATGTGCCCATTTTCAAGCTCAACCTTGAACATGGCGTTTGGAAGAGGTTCTACGACCTTTCCGTTGACCTGAATGGTATCACCTTTGCTCATTGTTCGACTAGTTGCCCTTTCTTTAACCCGCCTGGCAGGTTGAGGTGAGAATCCTGGGACCCCGAGGGGTAATGGCCACCGTGTGCTCAAAGTGTGCACTCAAAGCACCGCTGACCGTTATCGCCGTCCAGCCATCCTGCTTTATGGCTATCTCCGGGTCTCCGAATGTGGCTATGGGTTCGATCGCCAGTACCATTCCTGCTTTGAGCCGCGGCCCCTGTTCTGGGGTACCAAAGTTCGGAACGGGTGGTTTTTCGTGGAGCCTGCGCCCTATCCCATGACCCACAAACCGTTTAACCACTGACAGTCCGCCAGTCTCGATGACTTCCTGCATGCTTTGTGAAACTTTTCCCAAAGTATTGCCGGGAAGCAAATTACGAATTCCAGCCGCCAGGGCTTTTTTCGTAATCTGCAGCAGACTTTCAATTTCAGTCGGGGGGGTGGCCCCCAGAAATATTGTCTCTGCCATGTCAGCGTAGAAGCCGTTGCGCCTGATTCCGATATCGATTTTGAGAAGATCTCCTGGATGGAGAATTCTCACTGATGACGGAATCCCGTGAACCACCTCATCGTTGAGACTGATACAGATTACTCCGGGGAAATCTCTGTAACCAAGAAACGCTGATTCAGCGCCGGCCTTTAAAATTTCACCATGAGCATATTCTGCCAGTTCTAAAGTTGAAACACCGGGTTTGGCCTGATGCTTAACCTTATCAAGAATGACCGAAAGAATTCGGCCATTCTCCTGCATCGTCTCGATTTCCTGAGGTGTTTTCAGGCTAATCAAAGCGAATTCAGTTTGTCGATTATATCACAGATTTCAGAAAAAATCATCTCTATTTTTTTATTTCCGTCGACTGTGTACAACTTTTTTCGCTTCTGATAAAAATCTATCAGCGGCGATGTCTGATCGTGGTACACCTTGAGGCGATTGAGAATGACTTCTTCCGAGTCGTCTTTGCGCTGATAGAGCTCGCCCTGGCAACGATCGCACACACCTTCAACCTTTGGTTTAAGATATTCAAGATGATACGAAGCGCTGCACTGACGGCAGATTCTTCTGGCGGTCAGGCGATCGGTCAGTACACCGTCGGGTACCATCATCGCCACAACCCCGGAAAGGGGCATCTGCTTCTTATTCAGCTGCTGGTCAAGTGCTTCTGCCTGGCCAACCGTGCGGGGAAACCCGTCAAGAATAAAACCATCACGACAATCATCAGCTGAAAGTCGCTCAAGAAGAATTTCAATAACGAGATCATCAGGCACGAGGGCACCGCTGGCCATGAAGGACTTAACCTTGTCTCCAATAGAAGAACCTGATGAGACAGCGGCTCTCATCAGGTCACCTGTGGAAATCTGGGGAATATTGTATTTGTCTACGATCATCTTGGCCTGGGTGCCTTTGCCGGCACCCGGCGGGCCAAGAAAAATAAGGTTCAGATTTCTCTTACTGCTCATCTCAATCCTTTTTTCTTCATGAAACCTTCATAATGTCTGGTTACCAGGTGTGATTCCAGCTGACGCATGGTATCCATGGCAACACCGACAACGATCAGCAGAGCTGTGCCGCCGAAGTAGAAGTTAACATTCATGAACATGATCAGGATGTTCGGAATGATGGAGACAACAGCCAGGAAAACACCACCAGCCAGAGTAACTCTGGAAACGGTCTTTTCGAGGAATTCAACGGTTTTCTGACCGGCACGGATACCGGGAATAAAGCCGCCGTATTTTTTCATGTTATCAGCGAGATCCTGAACGTTGAAAGAAATGGCTGTGTAGAAGTAAGTGAAGAATATGATCAAAGCTACGTAGATCAGAATGTAGGTCATGCTGTTGTAGTTGAAAATATTCAGGAACCAGTAGACGATCGGATTTTTGACCGCTTCCTGCATTGATTCAAGGCTCTGGACCCAGCTGAAAATCATTGCGGGAAACATCAGAATAGAACTGGCGAAGATAACCGGAATAACACCGGCCTGATTGACTCTCAGCGGAATATAGGTGTTCTGTCCACCATAAACCCTGCGACCAACCACGCGCTTGGCATACTGCACCGGAATCTTGCGAACGCCATCCTGAACATAAACGATAGCCATGATGGTAACTATGGCGAAGAACAACAGGAAGATGGTCTTCACAACATCATGAGCATCGCCACTGAACAGTGCGACCTGCTGCACAACAGCTTCGGGGAGGCCAGCAAGAATACCAGCGGTAATGAGAATGGAGATACCATTGCCAATGCCTCTGGCGGTCATCTGTTCGCCAAGCCACATAATGAAGGCTGTGCCTGCAGTGAGGGTGATTACAGCCATCAGCTTGAAACCGATACCAGGGTGCGGAACAACCTGGTATCTTTCAAGCATGAAGCTGATGCCTAACGCTTGCAGCGCGCCTATCAAAACTGTTCCGTATCTTGTATACTGACTGATCAGCTTGCGGCCCTCTTCGCCTTCTTCTTTTGCCAGGTGTTCGAAGTAAGGGATAACATATACAAGCAGCTGCATGATGATCGATGCATTGATGTAGGGAGCGATCCCGAGTGCGAAGACTGAGAAGCGTCTCAGCGCGCCACCTGAGAACATATTCAGAAAACTGAACAGTTCAGAAGAAGGAAGGTTCTGAGTAAGCAGCTTGGCATCCACGCCCGGGGTCGGAATGTGGGTACCGATTCTGAATACCAGAATCATGCCAAGGGTGAAAAGGATACGATTCCGGAGTTCCGGAATTCTCATTGAGTTTGACAGGCTTTGCAGCAAGTTAGATCACCTCCGCCTTTCCACCGGCTTTTTCAATTTTGTCCTTTGCAGAATTTGAAAACTGATGAGCCTTAACGGTAAGAGGCTTTTTGATTTCGCCGCGGGCAAGAATCTTGACCGGGTTCTTGTCGTTTTTGACCAGACCGGCTTCGATAAGTTTTGCTACGGTTACTTCAGAGTTGGCGGCAAAGGCCTGCTCGAGAGCGGCGAGGTTTACCACTGAGAATTCAACACGATTCGGGCTGGTGAAGCCGCGCTTCGGCATAATGCGCACGAAACGCATCTGACCGCCTTCGAACCCGGCATAAGGATGTACCTTGCTGCCACGGCCGAGCTGACCGTCATGACCTCTGGTGGCCTGGTTACCCATGCCGGAACCCTTACCGCGCCCTACTCTTCTTTTATCTTTGGTAGACCCTTTGGCCTTTTTGAGATTACCAAGATTCATCATAACGAGGTCTCCTTAATTTACTTCGATCCAGCGCTGCATCTTGCTGACCATGCCAAGAATCTGGGGAGTTGCCACATGTTCAACTTCCTGCTGCATCTTGCGGAGCCCGAGAGCGTGAAGGGTTTTGATCTGGCGTTCTGTGGCGCCGATCATGCTTTTAATCAGTTTGATCTTGATTTTCTTTTCTGTCATGGTTTTTCTCCTTAGCCGTTAATGACCTGGCCGGGAGTAATGCCACGATTTTTGGCAATAACATCAACACCGCGCATGTCGCGCAGAGCGTTCATGGTAGCTTTGGCCATATTAACGGGGTTCTTCGAACCGAGGCGCTTTGACAGAACGTCTTTAACGCCAAGAGCTTCAAAGATGGCACGCACGGCACCACCGGCGATAACACCGGTACCGGGGGCGGCGGGTTTGATCAGGACCTGAGAAGAACCGAACTTGCCGATATAAGGATGGGCAATGGTGTCTTTGTTCAGGGGAATCTGAACCATCTGCTTGCGGGCTTTTTCAAGACCTTTGCGGACTGCATCCGGAACGGCCTTGGCTTTGCCGATAGCAATGCCGACTTTACCTTTCTGATCGCCTACGCAGACCAGAACGGAGAAGCCAAAGTGTCTACCACCCTTAACGGTTTTAGAGACACGGTTAACAGAAATAATTTTTTCGGTGAATTCGTTTTCCACGACCTGGTCACGTCGGCGACCATCACGACGGAAACGAGGATTTCCTTGTTCAGCCATCTGGTTTCCTCCTAGAATTTCAAGCCAGCGGATCTGGCTCCATCAGCCAGTTCCTTGACGCGACCATGATATTTGTAACCACCCTTATCAAATACCACAGCAGTAATGCCCTGTTTGATTGCCTTTTCTGCCAGTCTCTGACCGATAGCTTTGGCACCGTTCTTGTTGCCACCTTTTACAGTGGAACGAATGTCTTTGTCAAGTGAACTTGCCATAACCATGGTTTCGCCAGTGGAATCGTCAATTACCTGAGCATAGATATGCTTAAGGCTGCGAAACACTGCAAGACGAGGCTTCTGGGCAGTACCGGACAAATAAAATCTGCTGCGTGCATGACGCCGCTTACGCATTTCCTTTTTTCCGACTTTCATTTTGTACCTTCCTTTATTGCCTTAAGCTGCGAGCTTCTTGCCGACCTTGATGCGGACGTTTTCGCCGAGATAGCGGATGCCGGCGCCGTCTTTGTAATGTCTCGGAGGTCGGATTTCTCTGATTTCAGAGGCAGTCTGGCCGACTACTTCTTTATCAATACCAGTTACAAACACTTTGTTGCCGTCAACTTTGAGAGTAATGCCGGCCGGTGCTTCATACACGACTGGGTGTGAATAACCGATGTTGACCAGGATCTTGTTGGGAGCCTGATTCTGTGCTTTGTAACCAACCCCGATGATTTCGAGGCCCTTGGTGAAACCGGCATGGGCGCCAGTTACCATGTTATTGATAAGGCTTCTTACCAGACCGAATTTTGCTCTGACAACTTTGTTGCTGTCTTCGGGAATGGTGCAGATGATATGGTCGTTTTCACGGGTGACTTTGACTTCGCCGGGCATGTCTTTGCTGATCTGACCCTGGGGGCCTTTAACAGAGACCATGGTACCGTTGACGTTAACTTCAACACCCTTGGGGATAATTACGGGTTTTTTACCAATTCTTGACATGTCGCTTCCTCCTGGTTACCAGACGTGGCAGAGAACTTCGCCACCGACTCCAGCTTTGCGGGCTTCTTTGTCAGTCATGACGCCCTTGGAAGTGGTGAGAATAGAAATACCCAGACCGCCGAGAACCTTCGCGATGGTTTCCTTGCCAGAATAAAGTCTTCTGCCAGGTTTGGAAACGCGAGTGATTCCCTTGAGGATGTGAGAATTCTTTTCGCCATACTTCAGGAACACTTTCAGATTGAACTTATTCTGAAATTTGTAATAGCGGAAATCCCGGATATAACCTTCTTTTTTCAGGATCTTTGCGATCTCGATTTTCATCTTGGAAGAAGGCATTTCGACGCTTTCATGCTTAACCATGTTGGCATTCCGGATACGAGTCAGCATATCGCCAATAGGATCAGTCATACTCATAACTCATTAACTCCTTTACCAACTTGATTTCGTAACGCCGGGGATTCTGCCGACGGAAGCGAGGTCTCTGAAACAGATACGACACATCTGAAAGTCCCTCATGTAGCCACGCGGGCGACCGCAGATAAGGCAGCGGTTATAGGCGCGGGTAGAGAATTTTGGGGCTTTACTCCACTTTTCGATAAGTGCTTTCTTAGCCATAACAACTCCTTGTATTACTGCGCTTTTTTAGCGATCTTGCGGAACGGCATACCCATCTGCTCGAGGAGCTCGTAAGCTTCACCGTCATTGTGAGCGGTGGTTACGATGGTGATGTTCATGCCCTGTACTTTTTCCACTGAATCGTAAGAGATTTCAGGGAAAACCAGCTGTTCCTGGAGACCGAGGCTGTAGTTGCCGCGACCGTCGAAAGCCTTTGGAGAAAGACCACGGAAGTCTCTGATGCGGGGAACAACGATGGTAAAAAGTTTGTCCAGGAAATAGAAGGCTCTATCGCCGCGGAGAGTAACGCGACACCCGATGGGGACGCCAGCTCTCAGCTTGAAGTTAGAGATTGACTTCTTAGCCTTGGTAATTACCGGTTTTTGACCGGCGATGATGGTTAAATCTCTCGTAGCGGCTTCGAGAAGTTTAGCATTCTGAGTAGCGGCACCGACGCCCATGTTGATAACCACTTTGGTTACCCTGGGGACGCGCATCGGGTTACCATATTTGGCAACCAGCTTCGGTGCGATTTCCTTCAGATACTTTTCCTTCAGCCTTGGGAGAGACTTAGGCCCTGTTGCTTTTGCTGCAGGGGCTGCCTTTGCGGGGGCTGCCTTTTCGCCTTTTTCTGTCTTTGCCATGCCGAAACTCCTTATGATATCTTATTCCTGAACAAATTCAGGTTACTTACTTGCGGCCGAGAGGCTCGTTAGTAGTTGCGCAGATGCGGTTCTTTTCGTCACCCTGCTTCACGAATTTGGCGCGGGTGAGTTTGGAGCCGTCCGGAGTGAGAAGGCCGATTTTACCAAGAGCGATCGGACCTTCCTTTTCAACGATACCACCCTTGCCGATATTTTTACCGGGCCGGGTGTGTCTCTTTATGTAGTTAACGCCTTCAACGATGGCGGTGCCCTTCTCTGCATCTACAGAGAGAACGCGACCTTTTTTGCCTTTGTCGTCGCCAGCGAGAATTACTACCTGGTCATCTTTTTTGATGTGGGGTTTTTCAACGCCACGTCTGGCTTTGATCTTCTTGTGCATTCTGTCGCTCCCTTACAGTACTTCTGGTGCCAGTGAAACGATTTTCATGAACTGCTTTTCGCGAAGTTCTCTCGCCACGGGCCCGAAGATGCGGGTGCCGCGAGGATTGTTATCGTTTCCGATGATTACGGCTGCGTTGTCGTCGAACTTGATGAAACTGCCATCTGGGCGGCGGGTTTCTTTGGCGGTGCGAACGATAACAGCCTTGACCACTTCTTTTTTCTTAACGGTACCATCGGGGATAGCGTCTTTAACAGATGCTACGATGATATCGCCAACCCGGCCGAAAGATCTGCCACTGCAACCGGCCACGCGGATGCAGAGGAGCTTTTTTGCGCCTGAGTTATCAGCAACTTTTAATACGGTTTCCTGTCGAATCATTGCTGGTGCTCCTTATTCTACGCTGGTGGCGCCGGTCTTAACGATCTCGCGCACAATCCATTTTTTGGTCTTGCTGATCGGTCTGCATTCTTCGATACGAACGGTATCACCGACTTTGCATTTTTCTTCAGGGTCATGAACCAGGAATCTGGTGTGACGCTTGATGTATTTTTTGTAGCGGGGATGCTGTACCATGCCTTCGATTTCGACCTTGATGGTCTTTTCGGTGCTGTCAGCAACAACTTTAGCAACGCGGCTGCGTCTTAAGGTTTTTTCGTTTTCCATTTTTTACTCCTGCTTAAAAAGGAAGCCGGCCTGCGGTCAGTTCGCGCTGCAGAACTCTGATGTTTTCAAGTTCGCGCAGTTTCGCACGCTTATTTTCCTTGATTGTGGCGATCTGAGAAGCTTCATTTAATCCCATTTCAGACAATTTGTCAAGAAACTTCTTTCTGATTGTACATTTGGGATCTCTGAGACGCTTGGAAGCCGCACGCAACTGGGCGTCATCCTTGCCTTTGGCATTTCTCAGTTTTTTGGAGATCTCGCCGCGGATGTTCTTGAGCAGCTCGGCAACCTTCTTGTCGCAGTTGGTGCGAATTTCCTGGTTAACTTTGCGTGCTTTTACAGACAATCTGGCTTTCAGGCGAGCGATCTTTTCGGTAAGAGGAGTATTGCGGGTGTCAATCTTTTCCTCTTTGAGAAGAGCGTCGTATTCAGCTTTGAGAAGCTGATGAATTCTGGCTTTTTCCATTCTGGTCAGGTAAGTCTTGACGCGGGCAATGTTGCGGCGCACCAGACTGATTCTGGCCGGATTGGCAAGCTGGCCGGTTACGGCCTGAAATCTCAGGTTGAATAATTCTTCCTTGAAGTGTTTATACTTTTCTTCGAGTTCCTGCTCGTTGAGTTCAGAAAAATCTTCGCGATTCTTCATTGGTCACCTTCCTGTTAGCTATTGTTTGAGACTACCTGGCAGCGGATCGGGAGCTTGGCTGCTGCCTGAGTCAGAGATTCGATGGCGATATTTTCGGGCACACCTTCAAGTTCGAAGAGAATCTTGCCGGGTTTAATTACTGCTACCCAGAATTCAGGGGCGCCTTTACCTTTACCCATACGGGTTTCAAGGGGCTTCTTCGAAACAGGTTTGTCCGGGAAAACGCGAATCCACATTTTGCCGGCACGTTTTACGGTGCGGGTGATAACCTTACGAGCGGCTTCAATCTGAGCGCTGGTTACCCAGTGCGGATCGAGAGCCTGAAGACCGAAGGAACCGAAGGACAGGTATTTACCGCCCTTGGCCATACCCTTCATTCTGCCACGATGGGCTTTTCTGAATTTGGTTCTTGCTGGAATCAACATTGTGCGGGTTCCTCCTTACTTCCTGGTGTTAGTCGGAGCGTTATTGGGGGTGTTAACCGGAGTGCTGGTTTCGCGGTTGTAAAGATGAGCCTTGCCGATCTTTTCGCCCTTGAAGATCCACACTTTTACGCCAACGCAGCCGAAAGTGGTGATAGCTGTATCAGTTGCATAGTCGATATCAGCGCGGAGAGTGTGCAGAGGAACGCGGCCTTCGCGGACCCATTCACGGCGGGCGATTTCAGCACCGTTGAGACGGCCTGAGCACAGGATCTTTACGCCCTTGGCACCAGCGCGCAGAGCGCGGCTGATTACCTGTTTCATGGCACGACGGTGTGAAACGCGGCGTTCAAGCTGCATGGCGATGCTTTCAGCGATAAGCTTGGCATCGGTATCGGGCTGCTTGATTTCCTGGATGTTCAGGAACACTGATTTACCGGTGAGATCTTCAAGTTCTTTCTTGAGGATTTCAACTCTGTCGCCACCGCGACCGATGATGACGCCGGGTTTGGCAGTGTGAATGGTGATGCGCATTTTGTTGTTCGATTTGCGTTCGATTTCGATCTTGCTGATGCCTTCACGGCGGAACTGCTTGAGATCGATGAAGTCGCGAACCTTCACGTCTTCATGCACGAATTTGGCGTAGTCACTGCGTTTTGCATACCACCTGGAATCCCAGGTTCTGGTAATACCAAGGCGAATGCCGATTGGATTAATCTTCTGACCCATTATGCTTTACCTCCCTGTGATTTGGTGGTCTTCTTGGCGGCTGGTTTCTTGGCAGTGGCAGCTTTTTCGGCCTTGGGAGCTGTTGATTTGGCAGCGGTCTTCGCCGGAGCTTTTTTAACAGTCTTCTTGGCGGCGGCATCCTGGGTTTTTTCGCTTACGGCGAATTTGGCCATCGAGAATCTTTCGCGCAGAACGATCTGAGCGTGTGAGGTTCTCTTTCTGATGCGGCAGGCTCTACCACGGCCGCGGGCCATGAATCTCTTCATGGTGGCACCACCGTCAATGGTGATCTTGGCGATATAGAGATCGTCAGCGCGCAGGTCGTGGTTGGCGCCGGCGTTGGCAATAGCTGATTTGAGGAGCTTCAACAGAGTCGGAGCTTCACCCTTCTGCATGAACTGCAGAGTGGCCATGGCTTCATCGACGCTTTTGCCGCGAATGGCGTCAGCGATGAGTCTGAGCTTCTTCGGGCTTGAATGAATGTTTCTCAGAACAGCTCTCGGCATATCGACAACGTCGATAAGTCTGGCTTTTTCTTTCCAGCTGAGGTCAGCAACCTTCGGGTAAACCTTTTCGAGTTTGCCGTTCGGCTGAAGCTGGCGGTTATAAAGACCGGCCTTGGTCAGATAAGTTTCGATCTTGGCGCGGCTGTTTTTGGTATCAAGGCCTTTAATCATGCGGAGGCCATTGAACAGATCTACGTCTTCGGGAATGGTTACACCAACAAGTCGTAACATTCTTATTTCTCCTTCCCTTATTTAAGCTTCACAGCTTTTTCGCTGGCGTGACCCTTGAAGGTTCTGGTGGGTGCGAATTCACCGAGCTTGTGGCCAACCATGTTTTCGGTAATGAACACAGGAACGTGCTTGCGACCATTGTGAACTGCAATGGTATGACCTACCATTTCAGGATACACGGTCGAAGATCTTGACCAGGTTTTTACCTGGCGCTTTTCGCCAGCCTGGTTCATGTCCTGGATTCTTTTAACTAATCTTGCACAAACAAATGGAGCTTTTTTTGCCATTGTGTTTCTCCCTTACTTCTTCCTGCGTGAAATGATGAGACGGTTGGTAAGATTCTTTTTCTTTCTGGTCTTGTAACCCTGAGCAGGTTTGCCCCAGAGAGAAACAGGAGTTCTACCGCGGCTGGTTTTGGCTTCACCACCACCGTGCGGGTGATCGCAGGGGTTCATGGCAGAACCACGGACGAACGGGCGAATGCCTTTCCATCTTGTGCGACCGGCTTTACCGATTGTGACGTTCATGTGATCTGAGTTGCCGATTTTGCCGATTACAGCGCGGCAGTCGATCAGAACCATTCTCATTTCACCAGAGGGCATATTGATCTGAGCATATTTGCCTTCTTTACCAACGAGCTGAGCGGAGGCACCGGCTGATCTGGCGATCTGGCCGCCCTTACCGGGGTGCAGTTCGATGTGGTGAATGGTTGAACCGAGAGGGATATTTCTCAGGGGGAGACAGTTACCGGGAAGGATGTCAGCGTGAATGCCGCTTTCGATAACGTCGCCTACCTTGATGCCTTCGTGAGCAAGGATATATCTCTTTTCACCATCGCGGTAATTTACCAGAGCGATGCGTGAAGTTCTGTTGGGATCGTATTCAATGGTAGCAACAGTACCGGGGATACCGTCTTTGTTGCGTTTGAAGTCGATGATGCGATACAGCCGGCGTGAACCGCCGCCTCTGTGGCGCAGAGTGACATGGCCGTGATGATTGCGGCCGGCAGTGGTTTTGAGCCACTCACACAGGGGCTTATGGGGTCTGTCAGTGGTGATATCACTGAAGTCGAAACCTGTCATGAAGCGGCGTGAGGGGGTAATAGGCTTATAAACTTTGAGACTCATGGCTTTCTCCTATTCCTGCTTCTCAGCTGATGCCTTCAAAGAAAGTGATCTTATCGCCTTCTTTGAGGGTCACGATGGCTTTTTTCCATGAGCCGGTGTAGCCCTGGAAAACACCGCGGCGTTTCGGCTTTCTGACAACAGTTACAGTGTTAACTTTGTTAACGGTAACCTTGAACAGTGCTTCTACGGCATCTTTAATTTCATGTTTGTTGGCGCACTTGGCAACCTTGAACTGATAAATGCCTTCGCCCATGCGGTCGTAGCTTTTTTCTGATACGATTGGCTGAATTACGATGTCCTGAGGTGTTTTCATTTTACCAGAACCTCCTCGAGCATTTTGACTGCTTTGTC
>JAKQKW010000478.1 GCA_029560455.1 Candidatus Rifleibacteriota bacterium | reverse complement strand
ACTGAGCATTTGAATTCTCCGGGCAAAATTGTAATCCAGTGAGCATACACCTGAATCTTATTTTTGAAAAGACCGGACAATGTCTGGAATCAGTGACTTGCAACTAAATAGGTTGAAAAAATATGCAATCATTCAGATAATAGAGCTGAAATTTTCAATCGAGGAAACTATGGCAACCGAATTTTTTCAGGAACTGAAAGAAGCATTCAATAAAGATCAACCCTTTGTCTTGTGTACTGTTATTGAGACCACCGGCAGCAGCCCGGGCACCGTTGGCCAGAAAATGATCGTTTATCGCGACGGCTCAACTGTCGGCACCGTTGGCGGTGGTGTTAACGAGGAGCGGGTGCGGGCAGCCGCCGTCGATTTGTTTAAAAACGGCACCTCGCGCATTCTGACCTTTAATCTGGCGAATCCTCTCGAAGGCAGCGAGCCGGTCTGTGGTGGTGAAGCGCGTGTATTTATCGAACTGCAGGCACATGAACCACGCATGGTTATCTTTGGCGCTGGTCATATCGGCCGAACTCTGGCTCGCATGGCGTCTTTGGCCCGGTTTCAGGTGACTCTGGTCGATGAAAGGCCAGAATATGCAGATCCGGAAAGGTTTCCGGCAAATGTCGAAGTTGTTTGTCTGCCTTATGTTGAAGCAGCAGAGAAGGCGATGATCGATAAGCGCTGCCATGTGGTCGTCGCCACTCCTGGCCACGTTAAAGACAGGGAAGTGCTCGAAAAAGTTCTGCGCTATGATGCGGCTTATGTGGGCCTGATCAGTTCTGCGAAAAAAATGGTCGAAATGAAGCAGGCCTTCAAAAATGCCGGTTACGATGCCCGACGGGTTGATGATATTTTCGCACCGATCGGTATAAATCTCGGCAGCACGACACCGGAAGAAATCGCCGTCGAAATTCTTGCCCAGATCGTCGCTTTCCGCAACGGCAAAGTTATCAGATTCTCCCGCGATAATTAAAAAAATAAAATTCAAAAATCTAGTTGACACTTTAAAACGAATTTGATAAGATGAACTTCCTGCCACGGCAGGGCGGACGAAAAAAAGTCCGAAGCTCATTGAGAATAAGATCGAAAGACTTTAATTATGACGCCAAGCGGGTCTTGTTGAAAAACGAGATCCT
>JAKQKW010000051.1 GCA_029560455.1 Candidatus Rifleibacteriota bacterium | reverse complement strand
TTGACGGTTGCCATCTCTTCTGCGGCTTTACCTGATGGTGCCAGCCCGAGAGTGACGTGCGCAACCGTGCGAAAATGCCGCGAATACTCCAGATACAGTCTGCGAAAATCATCGTGACTGTAAGGAAGCCCGTAAACCTCTTTAACCACCTCGTCACAGACCGGAAGATCGAATGACACCACCGGGTTTTTCTGCTTGAGCGGCAGAAGACTCTCTGCCGATTGGTAACCGGTGTGCAGGTTCAGCTTAAGGTGTGGTGGTAGCGAGAGAATCGCGTCAACATGCTGCCTGATAGGAACTTCACCAGCAGATGTGCTGCCGCCGCTTATCAGAACAGCATCATAAGCATTGAGATTAACCCCGTCGAGCTTCGAAAAAGGCTGCATCCCTTTCAGATAATGACCGTTGCAGTGTGCGCATTTTTGCTGGCATTCGTGGTCGGTCAGCGAAATACTTAAAGTTCTGGCAGGTGTAACTTTTTCTATGTAAGGAGAAGTCTGCTGAAAAACTGAAATTTCAGGGGCAAGGCAGCGAAACGGCTCCGATACTGCCTTTACAAGGCTATGAAAAAGTTGTGGCATGACTGATCAGATTTCGTCGTCAGCCGAAACCCTTATTACTTCAGAAAGGGTGGTGATGCCGCGCAGAACTTTTGCAAGGCCATCCTGACGCAGGGTGCGCATTCCCTGTTTCATGGCTTCGTTTTTGATGACGCTGGTCGCTGATTTCTCGACAATCAGTTCCTTGATGCGCTCATTGGGAACCAGCAGTTCAGTAATGGTTGTGCGGCCGCGATAGCCTGTCTGGTTACATTTGCCACAGCCCTTGCCCTGGAAAACCTGGGTTTTGCCGGCCTGATAAAGAAGCTTTGAGCGCTTGATGACTGCCGGGGGCGGTTGGTATTCTTCTTTGCATTCATTACATATGGTTCTGACAAGTCGCTGCGCCATAACTCCGATAATCGAGCTGGCAACCAGAAATGGCTCTACGCTCATGTCGATGAGTCTGGTCATAGCCCCGGCAGAGTCATTGGTGTGCAGGGTCGAAAAGACCAGATGCCCGGTAAGGGCCGCTCTGATCGCTATTTCTGCCGTGTCATAGTCGCGTATTTCGCCGACCATGATTACATCAGGGTCCTGGCGCAGAATTGAACGCAGGCCGCCAGCAAAGGTAAAGCCGGCTTTCGGGTTGATCTGGCCCTGATTGATGTTGGCCAGCTGGTATTCAACCGGGTCCTCGATCGTTACGATGTTTATCGACGGATCTTTGATACACTGCAGGGCAGCATAAAGAGTCGAGGTTTTACCACTGCCTGTGGGGCCGGTTACCAGAACGATACCGTTCGGCTTATTGATCAACCCGGTGAAAGCCGCAAGTGTATCATCCGGAAATCCGAGTTCTTCTAGCCCATAGATAACGCTGCTCTTGTCGAGAATACGCATAACCACCTTTTCACCGCGCAGGGTGGGGTAGGTTGAAACGCGCAGATCGATCTCGCGGTTCTGCAGCTGCAGCTTGATGCGGCCATCCTGGGGAATGCGCTTTTCGGCGATATCGAGTTCGGCCATGACCTTGCAGCGCGAAATGCAGGCTGCTTCAAAGGTCTTTGGCAGTGACATTACTTCCTGAAGCATGCCATCAATTCTGAATCTTGTTCTCAGAGCCGTTTCATCAGGCTCGATATGAATGTCAGAAGCCTTTTCTTTAATAGCACGCAGAATGATAAGGTTAACCAGCTGAATAATGCTCTGTTTATCGGTAACGTTGATGGCAGCCAGGTCGATTACCGTATCACCCATGCGTTTTTCGCTGGCGCCCTGAATCTTTTTGGCGAAATCTTCGATACTGGTGCTGGCTGGGGCCTGAGTCGGCGAAGAGGAAGTATTTGGAGCACCCACGCCTGGAACATGGGTTGTGGCGTTGCTTTTGTAAAATTCCTGCATCGCGGTTTCGATCTCGGTCATTGTCGAAACCAGAGGCTTGATCTTGCATGCAGTCGTGTATTCGAGGTTGTCGAGAACGAAGCTGTCGAGAGGATCAAGCATCGCGACCGTAATGGCGCCTTTTACCCTGAGAATTGCAAAACAATGGTATTTGCGCGCGATGTTCTCAGGAATCGCTTTGACTACAGCAGGATCGATGACGTAATTGCGCAGATTGGCATAGCTGAAACCAAGTTTGGTCACCAGAAAATCCAGCAACTGCTGTTCGTTAAGGTATTTAAGACGAATCAGTGTGTAACCGAGTGTATCGCTGGTTTTTTTCTGTTCCTGCAGGGCATTGTTGAGCTGTTCTTCGGTAACCAGGCCCTCAGAAACAAGCGATTGACCGAGAAGCTTTTTTTCAATGCGTGCCATGTTTGATTATTCCAGAAGTCCAAGATTGATTTCGAACTGACGCTGGGCACTCATTACGAAATCAACGATAATCTTTTCATGCTCGGCTGAGACATTATTGAAGGAAACGATGCACTCTCTGACAACCTTCTTATCAGACAGGAAATCTTCTGAGCTCGAACCGATAGCGGCTTTTAGACGCACCAGACGACCCTGGATGCCCTGAATGAAATTGCTGCCGATCTGAAAGGCCAGAATGATGTATTTGCCCTGTTCGACATCTTCGTTGGTTTCGACGACGCAGCCACCGGCTGAGAGGTTAACGATGACCCCGCGCATTTCAAAATCACTGCCGCTGAGGGTCGAGTCGATAAGCTCGCCAGACAGCAATACTTTGAATTTGCAGGGAACTCTGGTCTCGGTGCGGATTGCCGAACGCTTGTTGGCGCCTTCGACCTGAAAGTCGAATGGCACGAGTGCGTTCTGAAAGACATCTGAAAGAGTGCGCAGTTCACGTGCAGAACTGCTGGTCTGATCGATGATTACCGTTTTGCTGAGAGCAGTTGTGGCAATGTTCTGAATCTGACGTGATATGTCGTCAGTAATCTGAGAAATGGTGTTGACCTTTTGATACATGATGTCAGATGTTTCGCTCTGGCGCTCAGCTGAGGTGCTGATATCCTTGATAATGTCGTTCAGCTGGTTGGTTGTCTGAACCATCGAACCAAGGCTTGTTTCAACAGTGTTAACGACCTGCATGCCCTGATTAACCTGAATGGTGTTGTTCTGCATCATTTCAGCAGCATTTTCAGTTTTCTGCAGAATGTCGTTGATCAGATTGTTGATTTTCTTTGAAGATTCTGCAGAACCGCGTGCCAGTTTGCGAACTTCTTCGGCAACTACGGCAAAACCGCGACCCTGCTCGCCGGCGCGTGCTGCTTCAATAGCAGCGTTTAGAGCAAGAAGGTTTGTTTTTTCGGCGATATTGGCAATTTCGGTAAGAATTGTACCAATCTGTTTACTGCGGTCGTTCAGGTCGTTAACCAGTGAGGCCGAACCGTCGGTGAGTTCTTTAATCTTAAGCATCTTCTGAACGGCTTCTTTTACTGAATTCTGTGTGCTGGCAGCGATTTCAGAGACGCTCTGACTGTCTTCTTTTGCGATTATCAGTTTTGAGCTGATGTCTTTAGAGAGGCTGAAACTGTTTTCAAGAGACGAGATGGTTTCGCGCAGATTGTTGGCGTTGTCGCCGGCTTTCTGGTTAATACTGCCGACACCTTCCACAATTTCTTTGATTACCTGAGAACTTGTCTGGGCAGTCTTGTCTAGATCTGAAGAGGCTACTTCAAGCTTGAAGGAAATCAGCAGCACACGTTTAAGAACCGAAAGCACCAGCCTGAACATCTGGTCAAACAGGTCCAGTTCACGACTGAGGCCGGTTCTTTTCGAAACAAAGGTGTCGGATTTCAGACCAACCTTGGTAGTCAGGTCATTGGAAATGAAAAGAACGATACCGCGCAGGATTTCGCGGCCAAACCAGCCGATAATTGCACCGGCAACAAGGCCTAACGCAATCGAGGCGGCGATATAAGTGATCTTAGCGGCCTGTGGTACCTTGATCATAAGCAGGCCGATACCAGCCGAAGCACAACCTATTGCCAGGCCGATCAGTATGGCAAAAATCCACAGATTGCGCTGTGAGCTGGCGTTCTTGTTAATGATCAGTGAGTGAAGAGCCATATTTTAAAAACCTGATCAGGAAACTTCAGATTCCTGGGTCACGATTTTTGCATTCTTTCTTGAGTTCTGGTCAGATGACCCGCCGCCAGTCTTATTTAATTTATTCTCTTTACATATTCTGTCAAGGATTCCGTTGACAAATTCATAACTGCGGTCGGCAGAATACTTTTTGGCCAGCTCGATAGCCTCATTGATAGTGGCATTCGCTGGTATTTCGGGAAAATGAAAAAGCTCGCAGGCCGCGATGCGCAAAATGCAGCGGTCAATATTGGCCATGCGGTCAAGAGACCAGTTTTCGGCGGTTTTTTCGAGAAGACGGTCGATGGTGCTCTTGTTTTCACTGGCACAGTCACTCAGTTGTCTGGCAAATTCTTCAATCTGAGCGAGTTTGGCAGTTTTATCGACAATTTTTTTACAAAAACTGCTGACTTCTTTTTCACTGTCAGCGTTATAGGTTACCCCGGGAAAATGTTTTTCAAGCAACGCCTTGATCTGCAACGGCAGATTCTCTGGCGTTTCGTGCGGGTAAGCAGAAAGGCTGTCAGAGAAGTCGGGGACAAAAGCCTCGACTTCTCCTGACAGTATTTCTTTGGCTTTGGTAGACTTGAGAAAGTCCCTGGCGACGGCTTCGATTACGGGGTAGAACACAGACTCACTGAGAACCTGATTCAGAGCCTCGTTATTATCAGATTTGACCATGTCAGCCTGATAAAGTGCCTTTAATGCTACTTCGCGCGCGCGTCGCCGGGGAGAATTCATCGTCTTGTTTCCTTATGCTTCAGATGCTTTGGCTTTTACGGGTTTGTGATTCTGACTTTTAAGGCTTTTGTCGCGGTCTTCAGCATATTTGAGTGCGCCGTGAGCGGCAGCCAGTCTGGCTATCGGCACGCGGAACGGTGAGCAGCTCACATAGTCGAAACCGAGTTTGTGGCAGAACATTACTGATTCAGGTTCGCCGCCGTGTTCGCCGCAAATGCCGATCTTGAGATCGGGTCTGGTGGTGCGGCCACGTTCAACACCCCATTTCATCAGTGAGCCAACGCCTTCCTGATCGATGCTCTGGAACGGATCGTGTTTCAGAATCTTCTTGTCGTAGTAGTCCTGCAGGAATTTGCCGGCGTCGTCGCGGCTGTAACCGAAGGTCATCTGGGTCAGGTCGTTGGTGCCAAAGCTGAAGAATTCGGCTTCGGTGGCGATCTGGTCAGCGACGATGGCAGCGCGCGGAATTTCGATCATGGTGCCAATGAGATATTTGAGTTTGCCAGCAACGCCATACTTTTTGGTAGTGGCTTCTGCAACCTGTTTAACGATTGCTTTCTGGTTTTTCAGTTCTTCAATGGTGCCGATGAGCGGAATCATGACTTCAGGATATACAGTTAGGCCTTCTTTGGTCAGCTTGCATGCTGCTTCAAAGATTGCTTCTGCCTGCATTTCTGTGATTTCCGGGTAGGTGATGCCGAGGCGGCAGCCGCGATGGCCAAGCATCGGGTTGAATTCATGCAGAGAATCAACTTTGTTTTTAACCTGCTCAGCAGAAATACCAAGCTTCTTGGCCATTTCCTTCTGGGCTTTTTCTTCGTGCGGTACGAATTCGTGAAGCGGCGGATCGAGAGTTCTGATGGTGACCGGATAACCTTCCATGGCTTTGAGAATGCCGTAGAAATCTTCGGTCTGGAACTTCAGAAGCTTCTTTAGCGCTTTGCGGCGACCAGCTTCGTCGTCGGCGAGAATCATTTCGCGCATATAGTCGATGCGGTCGCCTTCGAAGAACATATGTTCAGTGCGGCACAGACCAATACCCTGAGCACCGAACTTGCGGGCTACGGTTGAATCCTTGGGTGTGTCGGCGTTGGTGCGTACATCGATCTGGCGAACTTTGTCGGCCCATTTCATGATGGTGCCAAAGTCGCCTGAGAGGCTGGGCTCGATGGTTTTAACTTCGCCGAGCATTACTTCGCCGGTAGAACCGTCGAGGCTGACCCATTCATGTTCTTTTACGACAGTGCCTTTGATGGTCATCTGGCGTTTTTTGTAGTCGATCTGAACTTCGCCGGCGCCGGCGACGCAGCATTTGCCCCAACCGCGGGCAACTACGGCGGCGTGAGAAGTCATACCGCCGCGAGCGGTGAGAATGCCTGCGGCAGCGTCCATACCGCCGATGTCTTCGGGGCTGGTTTCGATGCGCACGAGAATTACTCTTTCGCCTTTGGCTTTCATGTGTTCGGCATCTTCAGCGTTGAAAACAACGCGGCCTGAGCTGGCGCCCGGAGAAGCCGGCAGACCTTTGGTGAGAACCTTTTTGGTTGCCTTGGGGTCGAAAACCGGGTGAAGAAGCTGATCGAGATCGCTGGGTTTAACGCGCAGCAGAGCCTGTGTTTCAGTGATCAGCTTTTCTTTTACCATGTCAACGGCGATCTTGACGGCAGCAGCGGCAGTTCTCTTGCCGTTTCTGGTCTGCAGCATCCAGAGCTTGCCCTTCTGAATGGTGAATTCGATGTCCTGCATGTCTTTGTAGTGGTTTTCGAGTTTGTGATAAACGTCGACCAGCTGCTTGTAGACTTCGGGCATGGCTTCTTCAAGAGAAGGATGTTCGCCTTTGCGTTCTTTTTCGCTGATGTTGTTGTCTTTGGCCCATTCTTTTGAGCCTTTTACGGTTACCTGCTGCGGAGTTCTGATGCCGGCAACGACGTCTTCGCCCTGAGCGTTGATCAGGTATTCGCCGTAGAAAGCATTTTCACCGGTGGCGGGGTTGCGGGTAAAGGCAACGCCGGTAGCGCAGTCATCGCCCATGTTGCCATAAACCATGGCCTGAACGTTTACTGCAGTGCCCCAATCTTCAGGAACGCCTTCTTTTTTGCGGTAAATAATGGCACGTTCGCCCATCCATGAACCGAAAACGGCATTGATAGCGCCCCAGAGCTGTTCCATCGGATCAGTCGGGAATTCTTTTTTGGTTCTTTCTTTGATCAGCTTTTTATAGCGCTGAGTCAGTTCTTTAAGAATTTCAGCAGTCATTTCGGTGTCTTTGCTGATTTTCTTTTCTTTTTTCAGCTTTTCCATTACGGTTTCAAATGGATCTTCTTCGTCTTTTGATTCAGGCTTCATGCCCATGACGACGTCGCCGTACATGTGTACGAAGCGGCGGTATGAATCCCAGCCGAAGCGTTCATTGCCAGTCTGTTTGATGATGCCCTGTACGGTTTCATCGTTGAGGCCGAGATTGAGAACGGTGTCCATCATGCCGGGCATGGAAACGCGGGCGCCTGAGCGGACAGAAACGAGAAGAGGGTTCTTCTTGTCGCCAAATTTTGCGCCCATAACGGTTTCAATGTGTTTCAGACCGTCAGCAACCTGTTTTTCAAGTTCTTTCGGGTATTTGCGATTGTTTTCATAATAAACAGTGCACATTTCAGTGGTAATGGTGAAGCCTGCCGGAACGGGCAGACCTATGCTGTTCATTTCAGCCAGGTTTGCGCCTTTACCGCCGAGCAGGTTCTTCATGTCGGCGCGGCCATCGGCCTTGCCAGCCCCGAAAGTATAAACGTATTTGGTCATCGGTGCCTCCAGTGAATTGAAGATAAGTGGCATAGCCACACTTTTCCGGGTAAGAATAGCACAGGGGAAGAAGAGATGCAATACTTGCGGGCTGCAAAAAAGAATATTTTCAGGGCAGCAGTCTTTCGATTTCGTTTATTACGACCATCGGGTCGAACGGTTTGAAAATAAAACCGTCAGCTCCGCATTCAAAGCCTTTTTTCTTGTCCTGGATCAGGGCAAGCGCTGTTACCATGATGATGGGAATGTGCCGGGTGGCAGTGTTGCTTTTCAGATTAACGCAAACCTCGTAGCCGTCAACTTCCGGCATCGCAATATCGAGAATTATCAGGTCTGGGTTGATGTTCCCGGCCATGGACATGGCTTCTTTTGGTGACGAACACGAAATGCACCGATAACCGTAAATGCTGAGTATGGTTTCGAGAAGCAATACGATTGCTTCTTCGTCATCAATGACCAGAATGGTTTTTGCTGCACTATTGTCCATAGGTCTTGAATTGTAGCTGAAGATTGTGATAATTTCAAGTTAAACCGTATTTGACGGCAGAAGAAGATAAATGGTATACCATGGTTGGTTTCTATGAAATCTGCAAAACACCTGTTGACTTATTTCGCTTTTTTTCTCATTGCTCTGGCGGGTTTTACACTCGGCAGAGCTGTTGTTGCTCCGCAGGAACGGGTTGTTGAAACCGCCAGAATGGAAAAATGTCTTCAGATTTATCGTGAATACCGTAAAAATGAAGACCAGAAGCTTCTGGCTGCTGAACTTGCCGAAATTTCCCTTACTCCTAAAGATTTTCAGGAGATCATCGATCGCTTTATCTACTACAGATCTAGAAAATCGGGCATGAACCAGGCCATGGAGTTGCTTAAAGCCTTTCGTGCCGGCTATGATATCAAGGCGGCTGAGGTTGTCTCGATTTCTGGTCTTGGATCTGAGCCATTCCGTCTCGACGCAGAAATTCTGGCTGTTTTTGAAGTTCAGCCGGATCTCATAAAACAGGCTTTTGAAGGTTAATAATGCATCAGGAAAATCAGTTGGAACGACCAGGCTTTTTTCGCTCATTTTTATCATCGATATGGCAGACTGTTGTCGATCGGCAGATTTTTTACAAGCTCTTTTCACTTATTTTTGCTTTACTGGTTTTTGGCTATGTCTATCTGTACATGGAACACCACCGCGATCTGATGACCTACATGGGTCTGATGCTTCTGATGGTTGTTGTTTATATTGAAATACTGGTTATCCGTGATCATCTCTGGGTTATTGAAGGGTCGATGCGGGAATCACGAAAATGGCGGGATGTTTTCTTCAACCGGACTACTCTCCGTCGTCAGAGAATCAGGAAGATAATCAGCGTTCTCTTTGCTCTCGGTATTTTTTCATATGTTTACATGAAGGTTCCCCGTGCCAACAGTCCGGTGCTTTCTTTCATGGGTATTATTCTGATGATAACCATGCTTTATTTTGAAGTGTTGACCATTCGTGACGAAGTTCTCATTATGCGTGAAGCGGTAAGCCTTTTCAAAGAAAAGGAAGAAGCCAGCACCGGAAAAACTGATTACGACGTTTTTATTTCCGAAAAAGATCAGTCTGAAACCCAGTCTGAAACTACTCAGAAGAAAGACTGAGCATGCGGCAGAGGAATATTGCGCGTAGAATCCTGCCTTTGGCTCTTTTAATGATCGTTTGTAGCGGACTGGCTTCGACGCCATTCCCTCCAAAAATTGAACTTACGCCTGGTTTCTATTATCGCTCGCCCGGTTCAGTCGGGTTCAAATTGTGTGATGACAACCAGGTGCTTGAGTCAGGTTCAATTCTTACGGTTAAATCGTCTTTCAGTTCGCCCCTGGCAACAGAAACAAAAATTCTTTGTGGCAGTCATACAATCAGCTTTTTTCCGGGAGCAACCGCCAAGATACTCGCAGATGGTCTGCAGCCTCTCTCTGGACGCATTGAAATAGTTTCTGAAAAAGCGCTTGAGCCTCTTGTGATTCATACTGCCAGATTTTCTGGTGAAATTAATGATGGGCACCTCCTTCTGGAGGTCACGCCAGACAGCGGAACTTTCATAGCAATGCGCAACCGTGGTCAGGCATGGTTTAAAGACCGGTCGAGAAAAATTTTTGAACTCGAAAGTGGTCACGAGCTGCATTTTCCTCTTTTTGGACCGACCGTTGAAATGCCGATTCTTTCTGGTTTCTGGGCAGATCAGCCCAGCAGTTTTTCCGCAGCCCGGAAAAAAATAGCTGGCAGATCTTTCACTGACGGTCTGCATGCCGACGAAACATCAGAAATTGCCTCTGATACAGAAGACGCTGTTGCCGTTAATAATACAGAAGATACTGCGTCAGGCTCAAGCAGCCTTGACACCTCGAACGTCGCCGAAAAAGCCATTTTACCGGCATCGGGTAATGCTTCTGCCACGACTGATGATGCAGGTTCAGCATTAGAAGCAGACTGACAACCTTTCTCAAACGCCTGCCGCATAGAAAAGTTGCATCGACAGAGAAATGACGGTCAGCCTAAATTCATCGCCTCAAAAAGCCGATAGGTTAGCAGGTCTGCACGTCATTTTTTTTCTGAGGTTTCAGATGCTGCTTTTCTGGTTTCTGACCGCAATGATTCTTGTTGTTCTCATCAAGGAGGCTGTGCGTGGTTAAAAGAATTTTTCTGTATGCAATGGTTGCCATGTTCTGGGCATTCAGCCTGACCGGCTGCGTGTCATAAAATAAGCCGGAAACAAACGAACCGGGAACCCGCAGGCTCCCGGTTCGTTTGTTTTAGTTTTATCAATAACCTTTGCCGGCTGGTTTTTCGCCCTTGACGATTCCGACCGAGGCGCTGGCACCAACACGGGTAGCACCAATCTGAATCATGCGCACGGCAGTTTCGGTATCGCGAATACCGCCGCTTGCCTTGACCCCCATAGTCGGACCAACGACTTTACGCATCAGGCAGATGTCCTCAAGCGTTGCGCCGCCGGTGCTGAAACCGGTTGAGGTTTTAACGAAGTCGGCGCCGGCAAGTTTCGAGAGCTCGCAGGCCTTGACCTTTTCTTCATCGTTGAGAAGTGAAGTCTCGAGAATAACCTTGACGCAGTTGCCGCCGGCAGCTTCAACAACTCTGGCTATATCGTTTTTAACCAGCTCGTAGTCTTTTGACTTGAGGGCCCCAACATTGATGACCATGTCGATCTCTGTAGCACCGTTTGCAACGGCATCACGGGTTTCCGTTGCTTTGACGAAAGATGAGGTCGCGCCAAGGGGGAAGCCGATGACTGTGCAGACTTTTACCGGGCTGCCTTCGAGCAGTTTGGCAGAGAGGCCAACATAGGCCGGGTTGACGCAGACCGAAGCAAACTTGTATTCTCTGGCTTCTTCGCAGAGTTTGACAATTTCTTCGCGGGTGGCATTAGGCTTGAGAAGGGTATGGTCGATGTAGCGGGCCAGTTCGCTGCCGGGAATCGGCGCGCCCAGACCCTTTTCGATGCGCTCGGCACCGGCTTTTATTACTTCTTTTACCTTTTCGGCACATTCGGAAACACAGCTGCCATAGCTTTTGCTGCAACTTTCAGCTGTGCAGGCACTGGTTTTGCCGGGTTTGTCAGAAATTGTCGCAATCGGCGGCGGGTCAGAGAGTTTTTTGCCCTGACTGGCCGATGGAGCACAGCTGGTGCAGTCAGCGCATTTGCCGGCAGCACAATCTGTGCACTTATGGTTCGGAGTTACCTTGATACTGCCGCGCTGGAAAGTTACGCCCATGCCTTCAAGTTCACGGCGCAGCTGGTCGATTTTTCTGGCCACACCGGCCGGGAAATAACGCGTCGCATCAAGTATTGATTCGTCAGTAACCGTAATTTTAATACCATCACCAAGGGCGTGGCAGAGAACTCTTGTAGCAAAAGTGTCGGCAATCAGATTGGCGGCCTTTGACAGGCTGTTGATAGACAGCGATGGAACGAGGAGATGACTGATTCCGTCGAGAACCTTGTGACTGGCAACATTGCCTGAGTGAATCAGCTGAAAACCGCGGCCAAGGTTGTCTTTGCCGAAATTTTCATAAAGATACGAAGAGACAATCAGCTTGCCGCCTTCAGGCGCAAGAGCTTTCAGCTGGCCAAGAACCTGATCGACAACCTTGAAGTTGGCAGTCAGAAGTATTGCTGACTGGCCTGCTTCACGGGTTACCGGGCGTTCGTTGTCTTCCAGGCGGCGCGGTGGCGGCGTGTATGAAGACCCGCGGTTGGCTGAGTCTGATTTCAGCTTCAACATAACTTCTTTTGCAATCTGTTCAACAATCGATTCCATCAATAAGCCTCCTGCTAAGCTGCTTCGGCACGAGATTTTTCAAATATTTTGCGGTCATCGAGAACGATGTGATCGACAATTCCGATGATTGCTGCGTCGGCAGGAGCTTCTGCCAGACCCATCATATCGTTTACTGAACTGCCTTCCTTCATTATCATTACGACTTCGCCAAGGTCTGCGCCGATAAAATCGATACAAAGCACCTCAGACCCCTTGTTCTCGAATTTCATGGACAATGGCTGAACCAGAAGAAGCGGATACCCTTCAAAGGCCGCGTTCTTAACCGTCGCAACAACTTTTTTTACAACTTTTGCGATTTCCATAATCAGCTTTCAATCTGGTCAATAATTCCAAGAATACTGGCGTCAGACGGCGGTCGCTTTTTTACGAACGGAAAAGCCGCTTCACCACCACCGCAGAGAAAAACGGTTTCGCCATTGCCGGCACCGGTCGAATCACAGGCAATGAACGGTCGGCCCTTGGCATTGCCATTCCCATCGATTTTGGTGACGATGATCAGCTTCAGCCCTTCGAGCTGCGGGTCTTTAGCTGTGCATACCGCCCGGCCAAGCACGCGACCTAAATACATTTTTCACCTGCTGCATGAATTTTACCTGAAAAATCTACCAGATTCCCCGCTAACGTGCAACAAAATAGCTGGGCGAGATAAAAATACCCGGCTGCCCTGAGGCAACCGGGTATTGGCTGGAGATCTTACAAAAAATCAGGCGTAAACGTCTACGTTTCTGCCAAGAGTTCTTTCGGGTTGACGCTGGCGGTTCGAAGCCTGCTCGGCCCTTCGCTGTTCAGCAGCCTGGCGGGCCTGTTCGGCGCGATCACGTTCAGCTCTGTCAGCTCTTTCGTTGCGCTCTGCCCGTCTTTCGTCAGCAACCTGACGGTTTTGATCTGGCTGCCGGCGTTCAACTTCTCTTGGTTCCTGTTCGCGGGCCAGTTCTGCCTGTCTGGGCTGATAACCATTTACTCTTGCTGAAATCATAGATCTGCCACCTTTCATTTAAAACTATCTACTTATAAGATAACCAATTTTAAATGTTTCTGCAACTGCCCGCTCACTGGCTGTGCTTCACGAAATGCTGCAATAGCCCGGCTGTAGATGCGTCGTGGTGCTTGAGATCGACCTGCTTGCCATGAAGAAGTTCTTCTTCTTCCTTGAGAATAGTTTTCGCAAGAACTTTGCCGAGCTCAACACCCCACTGATCAAAGCTGTTGATACGCCAGATAATCCCCTGTACGAAAATCTTCATTTCATAAAGCGCAACCAGCATTCCAAGATTGTATGGCGTGAGTTCTTTGATCAGAATCGAGGTTGTCGGACGGTTGCCGGCAAATACCTTGTGGGGAAGAAGCATCGCAGCTTTCTCAGACGCTGTTTTTTCGCGGGCCAGATCTTCTCTGACCTCAGCTTCGGTCTTGCCCTTCATCAGAGCCTCTGTCTGCGCAAAAAAGTTGGCCATCAGCTTGACGTGATGGTCGCCGACCGGATTATGCGAGCGTATACAACCAATGAAATCTGCCGGGATCAGCTTGGTACCCTGATGAATCAACTGATAAAAGGCATGCTGCCCATTGGTGCCAGGTTCGCCCCAGATAATCGGGCCAGTCTGGTAATTGACGCTGCGACCCTCTCGGTCGACATATTTGCCGTTGCTTTCCATGTCGCCCTGCTGAAAGTAAGCGGCAAATCTGTGCAGATATTGGTCATACGGCAGAATTGCCATGCTTTCGGCGCCAAAAAAGTTGTTGTACCAGACTCCGAGAAGCGCCAGAATCACCGGCACATTTTTTTCGAGAGGCGCTTCAGCAAAATGCTTGTCTAGCGCATGGGCACCAGCCAGAAGTTCTTCAAATCTTGCGAATCCAACCGAGAGAGCTATCGAAAGGCCGATTGCTGACCACGAAGAGTAGCGGCCGCCAACCCAGTCCCAGAATTCAAACATATTTGCCGAATCGATACCAAAAGCTTCAACCGCGTCTTTATTCGTTGAAAGTGCAACGAAATGGCTGGCAACCGCCTTCTTGTCGCCAAGCGTTTTCAACAGCCAGTCGCGTGCGGTAACGGCATTGGTCATTGTTTCCTGGGTCGTGAAAGTTTTCGAGGCAACTATGAAAAGCGTTTCTTCAGGGTTCAGGCCCTTTGTCTTTTCAACAAAATCTGTGCCGTCGACATTCGAGACAAACCTTACTACCGGGCCGTCTGCATAATGCTTGAGTGCTTCGCAGATCATGACCGGGCCAAGATCTGACCCGCCGATGCCGATGTTAACCACGTAACGAATTTTTTTGCCGGTAAAGCCGCACCATTCACCACTGCGAACTCTCTGGCAGAACGACTTCATTTTTTCCAGCACCGCGTTGACTTCTGGCATGACGTCAGTTCCGTCAACAATTACCGGAGTGTTCGAACGATTGCGCAAAGCGCTGTGTAATACCGCTCGACCCTCGGTCCAGTTGATCGTTTTGCCTGAAAACATCGCAGTTGCAGCTTCTTTAACACCGGAAGCGCCGGCAAGGTTGAACAGAAGGTGCATGGTTTCATCATCGATGCGGTGCTTCGAATAGTCGATCAGCATGTCGCCAAGCTCGATGCTGAATTTTTTGAAACGATCCGGGTCAGACGCGAACATGTCGCGCATGTGCCTGTCTTTTATTTTTTCGTAGTGTGAACCAAGGGCTTTCCACTCAGAACTTGCCGTCAGGCTGCCGCCGTTTTTTATTTCCTGATCCATTTTTGAAGAAAAATTCATTTGAACCTCCAGCAGGTCGGTATGTCTTACAGAAACCTTATACTCCAAACGGCAGCCCTAATTCAACCACTAAACCGCCCATGGAAAATAACTGCAGTTTGTGCTAAAATAATAAACCAAGTTTTAACGCATGGTTCAAAGGAGTATATGAAGTATGCAAAAAATCGTTGCCGCTGCCGTACAGTTTTCTGTCGAGCCAATGGCCGTAGAACGCAACATGGGAAGAGCCTACGAACTGATAGCTGAATGCTCGCGCGCCTCGAAAGCGAATCTCATCGTTCTGCCAGAAAGCTTTACCACCGGTTTCACACCGCGCGGCAAGGCAGAAGACCTCTGGGATGCCGTCGACACAATTCCGGGCCGCCTCACCGAACAGGCAATCGCCTGGGCAAAAGAGTTCAACTGCTATATCTGTTTTCCCACCTATGAAAGAGGCCCCGAAAAGCATATCGTTTACAACAGCGCCGCCCTGATCGGCCCTGATGGCGTGCTTGGTGTTTATCGCAAAACCCATCCGTTCCCGACTGAAAGACTCGAAGGCGGCGGCTGGACAACTCCCGGCACCGATTCATGCTGCATTAACACCCCGATCGGAAAAATCGGCATCGTTATCTGCTACGATGGTGATTTCCCCGAACTTGCCCGTGTAACGGCTCTCAAAGGTGCCGAGGTTATTTGCCGTCCTTCGGCTTTTATGCGCACTTTCGACCACTGGGAACTCACCAACCGCGCCCGAGCCTATGACAACCATGTGTATTGGATTGCCGCCAACAGCGTCGGGCCTGATGCCAGCGGTGCCTATTTCTTTGGCTCATCGATGATCGTGCACCCTAACGGTGTTAAGCTTTCTCAGGCTCGTGCCTGTGACGAATTTGTCTGGGCCGACCTTGATCCAGACCCGATTCGCACTGTCGTTCCAAATTCTTCCACTCCGCAGATCTTTGATCATCTCGAAGACCGCAATATCACATCATACGTCGGGATTCTTACCGAAGGCCGTTCTTCATTCGAACCGGCCCGCAGAATTCCCTACAACACCCGTTGGAGATAAAAAATGCCCGGACCGCTGCACGGAATTAAAGTTATCGACCTGACCAGAGTTTTGGCCGGGCCATTCTGTACCATGACCCTTGCTGACCTCGGAGCCGAAATCATCAAGATCGAAAAGCCAGGTACCGGCGATGATTCAAGAGCCTTTGGCCCGCACCTGCATGGTGAGAGTGCCTACTTCATGAGTATCAACCGGGGCAAAAAAAGCCTTACCCTTGATCTGAAAGCCGAAAAAGGGCGTGAAATATTTCTGAAGCTCGTGAAAGACGCGGATGTCGTTGTCGAAAACTTTTTTCCCGGTGTCATGAAAAAACTCGGCCTCGATTACGCCGCCCTGAAAAAGATCAACCCGAAGCTGATTTATTGCGCCTCGTCAGGCTTTGGTCAGACCGGCCCCTACAGCAGCCGCCCCGCCTATGACCTGATCATTCAGGGAATGGGCGGCCTGATGAGCATCACCGGGCCCGATGCTTCGCAGCCGACCAAAGTTGGCAGCTCGATCGCTGACATCTTCGCAGGAGTCTTCTCTGCCATCGGTATTCTGAGTGCTCTCTATAATAGAACCCACACTGGAAAAGGCCAGATGGTCGATGTTGCAATGCTTGACTGCATGGTCGCCATTCTTGAGAATGCAATTGCCCGTTTCACCGGCTCTGGGATCGACCCGGTTCCGATCGGTAACCGCCACCCATCGATCGCGCCTTTTACTTCGGTCAGAACCGCTGATGGCTATATCAACATTGCCTGCGGTAATGACGCTCTGTGGTTGAAGCTCTGTGAGATCATCGAACGCCCTGACCTGGCGACCGATAAACGCTATGAAAGTAATCGCAGCCGCTGCGATCACATGCCCGACCTGCTGCCTCAATTGAACGAAGCCATGCAGGGGCAGCCTTCTTCATACTGGCTGAAAAAGCTCGAAGAGGGCCATGTGCCGGCTGGTCCGATCAACACCATAAGCCAGGTGCTTTCAGACCCGCAGGTTCTTGCTCGCAACATGCTCCTTGAACTTGCACACCCGGTAGCCGGCATGGTTAAGGTCCCGGGCAGCCCGGTTAAACTCTCTGACACTCCAGCCGAAGTCAAGGCTCCGGCTCCAGTTCTCGGTCAGCACAACGATGAAATTCTTGCCTCACTTGGCTATTCATCACAACAGATCGAAGGCTTTCGGGCCGAAGCTGTTATCTGAGGCCATAATTCCGGCAATTTTGCCAGCACGGCAAAATTGTGTTGATTATTGCCTGCATTTCTGATAAAATAGATAAACTGGTTCTGCAGCTGAATCTTCAGCTCGACCAATCGGGGCGTAGCGCAGTTGGTAGCGTACTTGAATGGGGTTCAAGTGGTCGCTGGTTCGAGTCCAGTCGCCCCGACCCGAAGACCGTCATCTGTTTCAGATGGCGGTTTTTCATTTTCGCCAGACTGATAATTTGTGTTTGTAATATAAAATCTTACAACTTTCTAAAACTTGCTGGACAAACTTAAAAAAGCGGCTTAGTATAGCAGAAAATTTTCACAATCAGGGGAAAGGAAGAATCAGAGATGAAACATGCAGAAGTAAAATTCGATACCGCCTGTATCCATGCCGGCCAGGCTCCTGACAAACTGTTTGGAGGCGTCAGCGTTCCGATTTATCAGTCTTCGACCTTTGCCTTCGAAGATGCCGACCAGGGCGCTGCCAGATTTTCCGGCAAAGATGATGGTTATAAATATACCCGTATTGGCAATCCGACTAATGCTGCTCTTGAAAGATGTGTTGCCGAGCTCGAAGGCGGCAAGTTCGGTCTGGCTACCGCAACCGGCATGTCAGCCATTTCCACCGTCTTCATGACTTTTCTCGGCGCCGGCAAACACGTTGTGTCGACCGGCTCGGTATACGGCCCGACCCGTACCATTCTCGAAAAAGAATTGACCAGATTCGGCGTTGAATCAACATTTGTCGACAGTTCCGATGTTAACAACGTAAAAAATGCGATTAAAAAGAATACCGCCATGGTTTACGTCGAAACTCCGGCCAACCCGACTCTCAGCATCACCGATATCGCTGCCTGTGCCAAAGTTGCACATGAAGCAGGGGCCATTCTCGTGGTCGACAACACCTTCTGCAGCCCGATGCTTCAGAAGCCTCTGAAACTCGGCGCTGACATCGTGCTGCACAGCATGACCAAATTTCTCAACGGCCACAGCGACGTTGTCGCCGGCATGCTGGTTACCAGCAACCAGGATATGATGAAGAATATGCACCGGGTTATCTGCCAGATGGGCGGAACTATAGATCCGCACCAGGCATGGTTGGTTCTCAGGGGCGTTAAAACCCTGGCACTGCGCGTTAAAGTCGCCCAGGAAAACGCCATGAAACTGGCTGAAGAACTCGAAAAACATCCTAAAATCGAGTGGGTTAAATACCCCGGTCTGCGCTCGCATCCTCAGTATGAGCTTGCAAAAAAGCAGATGTCTGGTCCCGGCGCCATGATTTCGTTCGAAGTTAAGGGTGGCGTCAAAGCCGGCAAAACCGTTATGGATTCAGTTGGTCTCAGCACTCTCGCAGTTTCGCTGGGC
>JAKQKW010000452.1 GCA_029560455.1 Candidatus Rifleibacteriota bacterium | reverse complement strand
GCAGGGCTATCAGGGCATCATTCACGGCGGTGTCACCTGTGCTCTGCTCGACGCGGCAATGACCCACTGCCTGTTCAACCGCTCGATCGAAGCGGTTACAGGCGAGCTCAAGGTAAAATTTGTGCGCCCGGTGCCCTGCCGCGCCAGCCTGCAACTCAAGGCCTGGGTGGAAAAAGCCTTTCAGCCTCTCTATATGTTAAAGGCAGAGCTGCGCTGTGATGAATCTCTGCTTGCCAGTGCCGAAGCCAAATTCATGCAGACTTCCACCGATTTGCTCAGTTGAGATTGCAGTTTTTCGAAATACTGCTCAGAGAACTGCCGGGTTTTTCACGCCAGAGGCTTGTTGCAGTTAACGACTGAGCAGACCGTGTTTTTTAAGTTTGTAGATAAGGTTGCGGCGGCTCATGCCGAGATACTCCGCTGTCTGAATCCGGTTGCCATCGAATCTGGCGAGAGCTTCGACAAGGGCTTTCTTCTCAGCCTCTTCAAGAGTGCCCGCTTTTGCCTCACTTTGTGGCTGTTTTCCAAGCCCGTGCAGGTTCTCGGGTTTGAGAACATCTTCTTCACAAAGCAATACCGAGGCTTCGATGATGTTGCCGAGTTCTCTGATATTGCCGGGCCATTCGTAGCTCAGCAGGGCGTCTTTTGTTTCCTGACTGAGTTGTGGCGCTTGCTTGCCAAAGCGTTGAGCGGCCTCGGCAGCAAATTTTTCTGCGAGAAAAATCACGTCTTCGGGCCTTTCTCTGAGCGGAGGAATGTGAATGCTGAATACGGAAATGCGATAATAAAGGTCTTCTCTGAACGCCCCGGCCTGGCAATGTGCTTTCAGGTCACGGTTGGTTGCTGCGATCAGGCGGGCATTGAACTTGATCATCTGAGCGCCGCCGACACGTCGGAATTCCTTTTCCTGAAGGGCGCGCAGCAGTTTTGGCTGCAGATTGATCGACATTTCGCCGATCTCGTCGAGAAAGAGTGTTGAATTGTCGGCAAGTTCGAACTGCCCCGCTTTTCTTTCTGAGGCACCGGTAAAAGCACCCTTCTCATGGCCGAACAATTCACTTTCAAGAAGGGTTTCTACAATGGCGGCACAGTTGACCGAGACCATTTCGGCTGCAGCCCTCTGACTGTGCATGTGAATGAATTCGGCCATGCGCTCTTTGCCTGTACCCGATTCACCGGTTATCAGTACGGTAACATCGGTGCCGGCAACTTTCGCCGCCGTTTCCAGAAGCTTTTTCATTTTTGGCGAAGCGCAGGGAAACGGGTCGATGTTATTTCTGAGGGCCATTTTATGGCGCTGCTGATTTTTAAGGCGATGCAGGTCGAGAACGCGGTTGACGGTAATAACCAGGTCGTCAATGTGTGGAAGCGGCTTGGTGAGATAATCGGAAGCCCCTTCTTTGATGGCTTCTACAGCCGATGGAATCGAGCCATGTGCGGTCAGAAAAATCACCGGCAGGCCCGGAATCTTCTCGTGCAGCCGGTGCATCAGCTCGCGGCCGTCGATGCCAGGCATTACCAGATCGAGAACGGCCAGATCTATTGCCCGTCTGAGAATGATTTCGAGAGCTTCGCGACCTGAACCCGCTGCCAGAACCTCGAAACCGGCATCGGCGAGAACGGTGCTCAGCATACTTCTGAATGAAGACTCGTCATCTACTACCAGAATCGTATCGCGAGTATCTTTTTTCATGCTTTATTTACCTGCGGCAGGCTGAATTCTGCAACGATGGAACGATCAGCGCCATTGTAAAGGCGAAGATCGCCGCCCATGGAAACGGCCAGTTTGCGGCTGATTGGCAGCCCGAGGCCGTAGCCATGAGCTTTGGAAGAAACAAAGGGCTCGAAAATTTCTTCGAGCCTTTTTTCTGACATGGGTTCACCGGCATTTATGACTCTTATGCTTACATTCTGCTCTGCCTGGCTAACTTCGATGCTTATTGGCAGTTTTTCTGTCTCTGTTGCGTCGGCAGCATTCTTCAGAAGATTCAAAAACACCTGTCTGATGGCATTTTCGTCGCCAATGCACAAAGCTGGATTCTCAGGTGTCTTTAAATCAAATTTCACTTCGGGGTTTTGTTGTTGGAAGAGCGAGAGAGTCTCGCCAATAACTTTGCCGATATCAATTTCTGCGAGCTTGATAACTGGCTGGCGCGAGAAGTCGAGAATACCACTGGTAAGACTGTCGAGACGAAAAGTTTCCTGTTCGATGGTTCTGACCATGGCAAGCTGATTCTCGTCGGTGAGCTTTTTTTGCAGAATCTGAGCCATACCGCGAATTGCTCCGAGCGGGTTGCGAATTTCATGGGCCAGCCTTGCCGACATCTGGCCGATTGTTGAGAGATGCGATTCTTTCTGAATTTGTGCCTTAAGGCTGTCGGTTCTTCTTTGAAGCAACAGAACCAGGCCCCAGAGAAGGGTCAGGGTAAGCCATACAGCCGGCCAGAGCCATTTCTGGTAAACAAGCGGCATAATCAGCTGTTTGTCTGAATTCCGGAATACGAACACAATACTCATTCTTGGCATCTGGCCGGAACTCAATGCCGTGGTCTGATCAATGGGTTCAGTGTCTGACCTCATCCAGCGCGGGCCTCTGCCACTTCCTCCACCGTTGCCATCATGTGATCTGCGTTTACCGTTTTCACCGGTTGCGCCCGGCCCGAAAAAGCGGCGATAAAGCGAAAACTGCTCATTCAGCACAGTGGCGCCGGTTTCGTTCGGCAGTTGTTCGGTCGGCAGTTCGAACTCCGGAAGCTTGGAATAACTCGCAACGACTTCTGAACCCTGCATAATAAAGGCTGCTGTAACCTGTGGAAACGAGGCAACAAGAACTGCGAGTTCTTCTGGCTGCTGCAGAAGTTGACCTGGCGACATCGGGCCCTCGTGAATTATCTCTGTGTAAAGCTCTTTGCCATCGCGTTCGGCGCCCCACTGTCGCAGTGGTGCAATGCGACTGGCGTTCCAGCCTGAGAGAATAAAAGCCAGAATGCCTGATGCAATTATCAGAACCGGGGTGAGAGCCAATACAAGCTTCCGTGATGCTGCACCCGGGTTTTGTTTACTTTCGTGCCTGTCAGAATTTGAATTCATGTTGAGCATAATGACCCTTATTTGTTTCCAAGATTGTAATCCCTGCGCGTATCAATCAGCAAATTCTGTTCCAGATATGTATTATTGATGACTGTAAAATCAAAATCGGTTTACCCGGTTCGGCGGCCCGGTCTATCAGTCGGGTTGCTTTTTCTCCAGCGATTCGCTTCGCTCACAAGCTTACGAAAAAGCAATCCCGACTTCTCCCCGTGCCTACCCACCACAACATCCGGCTTTATTTATGCAGGAATCAATAAAAACCTTCTGTTCAGGCTGTACCGCACGCAGTCGCAGGTAAACCGGAAACTATGGATATCAGCGGAACAGGCGTTGGAATATTGCAGAAACAGGCTTTTAAATGGGGTCTATAAAACAGATTCTGAAATTACTTTTTTGCCATGGCGTGCAATGCTTTGCACTTTTCGGGTGCAAGATCTTGCACTCATTTTGGCGTCAAATACTCATACTTATTGGGGTATTTTTCTTAAACCTGCTTAGAGAGAGGATTTTGTCAGTATTGAGAAATCCTGGCATGGCCGTTGCAATGACATGTTTGTTCGCAAAATCACCGGAGGTTATTAAATTGAAAAAACTGATTCTGTTCGTCGCAATGATGTCGTTGATGGCTCTTTTCACCGGTTGTGCCAGTAATGGTTCTGGTTCGTCTGATCTTGCATATACGCCGCCGGATGAAGAGATTGCCGCAATTGAAGCCAGTCTTCTGGTTGATCGCACCCTCGCCGCTTCGGTAATCAGCGCCGATGAAGGCGTGAGTCTGAGAGCCGTAACCGAAGGTCTGAGTGGTTCTAAGCGTTATCGCGGTCGCAATTACCAGGTGCAGGGTGCGAACGGTGGTATGGGGCTTCGCAGAGGTGATGGCAGTTGTAATACGGTTGTCAGCGCTGACGGGGTAACGGTTGGTACAGAGCAGTGCAGTGTCGTGAAGCAGGCCGATGGTTCCCTGCAGATCACCCGCGGTAATGGCACGGTAATTACTACACCGGCTCCTGCTGCTGATGGCATGCCGACGACCATTACTGTTGACGGCGTTGAATGGCAGGTAACTTTTGGCAGTGCAGAAGGGGCACCGCTGGCAACTCTGCGCAATACCAGGTCTGGAATGCAGCTTGTAATAACTGAACTTGATGATGGCAGTCTGACGATCGTCAGAGACAGTTCAGAAGTTTATCAGGGCCGCTGGGCCAGTGATGGCGATCTGGAATTTACTGACCGGCAGGGGCAGCAGAAGCGCTATCGCTACGGACGCAACAAGTGAATTAACCTGTATCGACAAAATCAAACGGAGGTAGGTCTATGAAAAAGCTCAGTATTGTAATGATCGTAACTGTGTTGCTTGGTCTTGGTGTCGTTATGGCTCAGACTTCAGACAGCTCTACACAGAGCCAGACTGTTATAACTTCAAATTCGGACTCCAGTTCTTCAACGATCGTTCAGAATCGCCCATCCACCTGCACAGGCGAGGGTCGTGGCTATGGTGATGGCAGCAAACCGCAGCCGAAAGACGGAACCGGCTTTGGAGCCAAATCTGGTAACCGCCAGAAACGCAATGCAAATCTGGGTCAGGGCAAGGGAAACGGGCTGAAGAATGGCCTCGGCCAGGGGCAGTGCAAGAGTAGCTGCAGTGCGGGCTGCCAGAAAAATGGCAACGGCAGAGGTCGCGGCAGGGGCGCTGGTCAGGGTAATGGTCAGAGACTGCAGAAACGCGATGGTTCATGCGGCACCGCGTCTGCAACTGCGCCTTTGAGCAAGTAAGAATCTGACATTCTAAATGCAAAATGCCGGTCTGCGGTTGCAGACCGGCATTTTCACAATTAAACCTTATTTGTCTTTGGTTGGGCGCAGAATTTTGGTGGCGACGCTTTCGGGAACTTCGACATAGTGCATTACTTCCATGCTGAAGCTGGCGCGGCCCTGTGAGAGTGAGCGCAGATGCGTCGAATAGTTGAACATTTCGGCGAGTGGCACATGGCATTCAATCGTGCGCATGTCGGCGCGCATTTCCATGTTGACCACCTTACCGCGGCGTGAATTGATATTGCCGATGATATCGCCGAGATACTGTTCGGGAGTTTCAATTTCGACACGGGTGTATGGTTCGAGCATCATCGGTGAAGCCTTGGCCAGGCCGGTTTTCATGGCTTCGATGGCTGCGGTTCTGAAAGCGATGATACTGCTGTCGACTTCGTGGTATGAACCGTCGAGCAGAGTGACTTTAACATCGGTAACCGGTTTTTTGGCGAGCGGACCTTCGCTGAGTGCGGCGCGAACACCCTGTTCAACAGCCGGGAAGAAGGTCGAAGGCACGGTGCCGCCTTTGACGTTGGTTTCAAAAATGAAGCCGCCGCCGCGTGGCAGTGGTTCTATTTCCATGATTACATGGCCATACTGGCCGCGGCCGCCGGTCTGCTTGGCGCATTTGCCTTCAGTCGGCACGCCTTTTTTGATGCCTTCACGGTAAGCAACCTGCGGAGCACCTACAGTTGCCTGTACGTTGAATTCACGCAGAATGCGGTCGACGATGATTTCTAGATGCAGCTCACCCATACCGGCGATGATTGTTTCACCGGTTTCTTCATCCATAGAAGCTTTGAAAGTCGGGTCTTCGTCCATCAGGGTATGCAGGACGGTGCTGAGTTTAGTCAGATCGGCCTTGGTTTTTGGCTCGATGGCGACCGAAATGACAGTTTCGGGGAAAGTGATCTTTTCGAGAACCGGCGCATCTTTATCATGCGCCAGAGTGTCACCGGTGCCAATGCGCTTCATGCCGACGATAGCCACGATATCACCAGCCTGGGCGGTTTCAAGATCCTGGCGCTGGTTGGCGTGCATCTGCAGAATTCTGCCGACGCGCTCTTTAGTGCCGCGGGTGACGTTATAAATCTGGTCGCCGACATTGAGGGTGCCAGCATAGATGCGGGTATAGACTAGTTTGCCGATATGCGGCATCGATGCGACCTTGAAGGCCATAGCGGCCAGCGGCAGGTTCGGGTCGGCGGCAATGGTAAGTTCTTCGTCAGTAACCTGATTGAAGGCAATGGAAGCCGGAATATCGAGCGGTGACGGCAGGTAGGCGACAATCGCGTCGAGAAGTGCCTGAACACCCTTGTTGCGGAAGGCAGAGCCGCAGAGTACCGGCACTACTTTTCCGTCAATCGTGGCTGAGCGCAGGGCTCTGGTGATCAGCTCTACTTCGATCGGCTCTTCAGCCATGTAGCGTTCAAGAATTTCGTCGTTGCAGGTGGCGAGAGTGTCGACCAGTTGATGATGAGCTTCGGCAGCGGCGGCCTGCAGGCCTGACGGAATTTCTGATTCAATCATCTGACCGGCCGGGTCTTTTTCTGAAGGAGCCCAGATGCGGGCTCTCATATTAACGAGATCGATATGGCCCTGATAGTTTTCTTCGCTGCCGATCGGCAGAGTAAGAACCACTGGCTGGGCTTTGAGTCTTTCTTTGATCTGGGTGACGACGCGATCAAAGTTGGCACCGGTGCGGTCCATCTTGTTGACGAAAACCATTCTCGGCACGCGATACTTGTCGGCCTGGCGCCAGACGGTTTCTGACTGCGGCTGTACGCCAGCAACGGCACAGAGCAGCACGACGCAGCCATCAAGAACGCGCAGCGAGCGTTCGACTTCAGCAGTGAAGTCGACGTGCCCTGGTGTGTCGATGATGTTGATTGCGCAGTTCTGCCAGAGACATTTGGTGGCGGCGCTGGTGATGGTAATGCCGCGTTCCTGTTCCTGGATCATCCAGTCCATGGTGGCGGTACCGTCGTGAGTTTCACCGATCTTGTAATTTTTGCCGGTGAAGTAGAGAATGCGCTCGGTAGTGGTGGTCTTACCAGCGTCGATGTGGGCGATAATTCCGATGTTTCTGACTCGTCGCATATTTTCGAGTTGCTGCATATCCAGGTGTGTCCTTTTTGTAATCCGCGAGGAGCCTCATAACTCTGCCGACCAGAACCGGTAGAACTGCGATTCGCGTAGTAAAGATTAATACGCTCCCGTGTAAGAAGAGCAAATAGTCTACACCACGCGCCGGGTACAGGTCAAGCAAGTTGTTTATGTAGGGTCGGACCAGCGAAAAATGCGATCAACACCAGAAAATGGCTTTTAAAATCGCATGTTTTTGTTCTTAGAAGGGCAATTTGGTGGTCGAAATTGCCCTTCTAAGGAATTCTAAATCATTTTTTCGGTTCGATCAGGAATGGTTTGAGCTCCGGGAACTGCTGGAAGACTGGCATGTCGAGAGCGGCCTGCTTCATTACGTCTGAGTCCTGGGTCTGGGCGAAGCCGGTTTCCATTTTGTTCTGAAAGTCCTGAATCTCTTTGCCCATGCTGGCGATCTGATCTTTAGCCGCCGCCATATTTTCGCGGAAAACGGTTACTGATTTTTCGTCTTTTTCGACGCGTTCGCGGGCACTTGCGAGTTTGCTATACGGTTTCTGCCGGTCGGCCTGCATTTTAACCAGTTTTTCTCTGGCGCTTTCGAGCTGCTTTGTCTTTGCCTCGCGTTTTTTTGCGACAGTTTCTGAGGCGGCTTCGCTCTGCAGTTTTGTGATTTTGCTCTGCTGCTCGGTGATTTTTTTGTCCTGTTTTGCAAAATACTCAGATTCTTCGCTCTGTGCTTTGGCGAGAGCTTCGCGGCTTTTTGCCAGACGGGCTTCGAGAGCTGCGAGTTTCTGGTCGACCCCGGCCATGCCCTCGACTGCCATGTCTGTACCGCTTCTTTTGCCGACCATGGCTGCCTTCATCTTATCCATGTTCTGCAGCATGAGAACCTGCAGCAGTCTGATTTTGACTTCGTGAAAGTCGGTGTCGCTCATGCCGGTTTCAGCGCAGGCCTTTTTTTCGGCATCGATGATATTGCTGCCAAGCTGCAGAACGGTTTTGATATCTTTGACCGCTTCATCTTTGCTGGCGGCTTTTTCAGGCGAGTTCGCGTCATTGCGCAGTTCCAGGGTTGCAGCGGTAGCTTTGCCCTGCGCGATTGTCATGGTGCGGGCGAACAGTTCTACTTTTGCGCGGTCGATTGCCGGCAGGCCGCTGAAGCTGGCAGGCGCGGCCGCGAATAACGATGCGCCTGAAAGTATAAGTGTGACCATTACCAGAAGAGATCGTTTTGCAAGCCCTGTGAGACGGAACGAAAGTGCCTTGTCGATTTTTACTTTGAACATGCTGTTTCCTTATTTTATTTGCCTGATGCGGCAGCTTTGACCTTGTTGAGATACCATGAAGCACCGGCGTTGAAGCCGGTAACAAAACCTTTGTAACCATCCCAGGGCGAATAATCACCCTCAGAAGAGAAACCGGCCAGAGTTATCTTGCCGCTTAGCAGATCGATACTGGCGTCGCCAGCTTCAATCTCGAACGAATCGCCGACCTTGCCGAGGTTCTCAGACAGCTCACCAATAAACTTTTCGGTGCTGGCAGCAGCTTCAAGTGCTGATTGCCCCTCGAGAATGAAGGCAGACATACCCCATACTGCAGTTTCGGTTCCTTTCCAGAAGCCGAGAGCAATACCGGCACCATCAGGAATCAGAGCCTGAATGATGGCTTCGCCCGCGATTGTCCCGCGTTCGCCGGTCTCGAGAACGCCAATCGTTTCGTAGGTTTTCGGGTTGATTTCGAGCCAGGCCCAGAACGGCCGGTCGTTTATCATCGCCGGATTCTGCGGGAAAAGAACCACCGATCTGGTGTTCTTTATGGCTTTGATAACCCGTTCGCTGACGCCGCGGCTTTCTGCGAACTTCAGCCAGGCATTTTTCTGTTTGCCGCTGTCGGCGATAATCTGCAGGCGGTTTCTGCCCCAGAACTGAAAAACGCCTTTTCCCTTCATGATTTTTGCTTCAAGATCGCTGACAAAAATCCCGGCGGCGATGCGAAAGGCTGCGGCTGCCTCAGCTTCGGCCTTAACTTCAGGCTGTACAGCAACCAGATCGAGCCTGGCTTCAAATGCCCCCTTATCATCGGCAGCACCGGTTAAAAGCATCAGGCGCGGCTGTTTTTCGCGGCTCAGGCTTATGCCGGTATTTTCGCAGAGTTGTTTTTCAAAAGTGGTCTGGGCGCTGATGAATGCTGCCAGACGGGCGTGCGCATACCACTGCCACAGCGACAGATGGTCGGGTGTTTTGTCGACCCTGGCTGCCTGCCATCTTTGCTGCAGTTCTTCGGTCTGCTCAGCCGAAATGTCAGGCAGCGCGAGCGCAATACTGTGAATGCGGTTCTGTAATGATTTTTCTGGCAGATCACGCTCGATCACCGGCCATTTTACACCTTTGCCACTGAGAGTGATTCTTTCTCTAACCGGTTTCCAGGTGTTCAGATCGATGCTTTCGCGGCATTCAGAAGAACCCCAGATGCCGATCAGGCTCGTCTTGAGAAGCGTTTCGCCGCCTTTGCCGTTTTCTTCGGCGTAGATTATTTCGAATGGGCTTTTAGCTATGCTTTCAGAAGGCAGATTGTGGCTGATTACTTTGAAGGAGCGTGTTTTACTGCTGCCGCCGCTGAGCGCTGATGCGGCCGCGCTGGTCTGGGCTGCGGCTCCTTCTGCTGCCGGTTCCACATCGATTGAAACTTCGATTCTGAACTGATTGTCGACCGGCCCGGCCCAGGGTGCGATAACCGGCGGGCTCAGCCTGAAAGCCGCTTCAATCATATTGCCGTCGGCATCGGTGGTTTTATCTGCCGCCTCAGCGATGGCAGCAGCATTTTGCCGACGTCTTTCATTCGCCAGCTGTTTAAGTCGGTTTGCGAGCTTTTTTTCAAAATCGGCCGCCAGAACCGGGATCGTTTCGTCATTTTCGGCAAGCAGCCAGGCTGGCAGGTTTTGCGGTTCTGCCGCGGTCGTGGCCGGGGTCACTGCAAATGGCATGCTGTCAGCTGCCAGCAGATAGTCGCCCTTTGTCGGCATTCTGAAAACAGCGACAAATCTCAGCTCTTTGCCATCGGGCACGATCGCATTTTCGTTGGCGGCAAAGATCATCTGGCGGCATACAGAATCAGGGTAGATTCTTGTCTGGCTGCCGTCAGCCTCACTTTTGCCGGCAAAATTGCCCATGCCCTTGTGTCCGGCCTGGTTGCCGGCGGTTTTCATCATGCGTTCACCGGGCTTGAGGGCGAAGCCCTGGTCTTTAAGATCGGCCCGGCCGAGAAACAGCAATTTGTCGATGCGGGTGGCACTGCCATCGGGCATATCTGCAACAGTGGCATCGACGACCAGCCAGTCACCCTTGCGGTTGTTCAGGAGCGGCAGGCGAGCCTGAGTATTGATGACCAGCTTCATGCCATTGCCTTCGGCAGACCAGCTGCGTTCTGTCGGCTTGTCGATAAAATTTTCGGCCGGGTTCATGGTGATGCAGACATCGTCGTTTTTCATGTCGATGCAGAGACTGCCCGAAGCGGCTGCCGCCAGCTCAGCCGGCAGCAGATAGGCCTGGGTGAAGTGATTGTTCGAGCCGGGCGAGAGTTTTACCCGGTCATAAAAACCGAAGGGCAGCAGACCGGTCACCGCCGATACCGGGCGGCGCACCGGCCCGGCTGTTGTCGGTATGGCAAGGTGCATGCGTGCTTTCGGGTCGATATCGAGCAATGCCTGCACCTGCGATTCGATTTCGCCGTCAATAACCCGCCAGATCAGATGTTTGCCGGCGGTTGCTCCCGCCAGAGGCGAAACGACGTCGGTAAGGCCTTTTACAGTCATGCTGAATGCAGAACCGAGCTTGCCTGTCGGCGCTTCCGGCAGCCCTGCGGCTTTAAGATCAGCGGGTTCCATTTTGCCCGCAATTGTCAGCGAAAGATGCCCGTAGCTGCGGTCGAATAAGTCGATGGCGCCGTCGCTGAGCCCCTGATCGTCTGAAACGATAAAGACGATCTGCCCGCGCACCGGTTTACCCGGGTTTACCGTGACCGATCGGCTGCCAAAAGGCGAAAGTGAATCTTCGAACAGCCAGCTGGCCGGGGAACATGGCACCGCCGGGTCGTTGTTCCAGCGCAGATAGAAATGTCGTGCCAGATCACCGATCTGATATGGCGGTATCGCCTTGATAATTTTTACCTTGTCGTTGCTGCGGCCGACCCATTGCGCCGGGTGGTTGCCGCCGTCAGGGTAAACCGCGACATCCTGTTCCGGCAGAATGTTGCTCAGCTCGATGTCAAAAGCAGCGAACAGTTTTTTTGCGGGCGCCTGTACGCCATTGAGACTGTCATACAGAGCCATTTTTCGGATGTGAAATGCACAGGCGCTGTTCTGGCCTTTAAGATCCATGTCTATCGCCATTCTGGCGCTGCCTGCGGTCTGACTGATGCTTGCATTACCTGGTGCGGAACCGTTATCACCGGTCTTTGTCAGCTGCTGATTGGCACCTGCCTGGTTGCCGGCCGCTGCAGTCGAAACGGTTGTTGCAGAGCCTGCAGGAAGGTTGGCGCAGGTTATCTGCAGAGTGTCTACTGCTTCTTCTGTTCCTGATGCAGTCTGCTTGAGCGGCGGCAGATCGAAAATACCGTTGCCTGAGACGGCAACCGGAGAATTGTCGTTCTGCGGCATGTTCCAGACCAGTTCAAATGGAACCGTGCTTTCATCAACAGGCTCGGCCACTCTGGTAAGCAGTCGCTCGATGATCTGATTCATTTCGGCAAAGTTGTCGGCGATAATTGCTTCACCGCCAGCTTTTGCCGCGGTTTTATGAAATTCGCCATTTTCGTTTTCTTTGACCATGCCGATCCACATCGAAAAGATGCCCTCATCTTTCATGCGCGCCAGCAGCCGGTTAAACATTTCTTCATCTTTTTTGCTGTTGGTTTTAATAGCTTCATCGGTCAGAAACAGCATGTAACGACGGTTTGACGGCACTGCGAGCAGCCCCTGCATGGCCACTGAAACCGCTTTGAGAACGTCGGTGCCGCCACCGTCGTCAAAAGCGGCCAGGCCGGCGTGGTTTCTCGCCCGGTTGGCGGTAGCGGTCTGGGTAATGCGGGTGTTTGCATCAAAATCGAGAATCTGTACCAGAGCGTTTTCCGGCAATTTTTTGAGCATGTCATGCAGCGCATTTCTGGCAACATCACGTCTGCTGCCCGGAACGCCGCCTTCAAGGCCGCTGGCCATAGAACCGCTGGTGTCGACGCAGATACTGATAACCGGCCGAATGCCGAAACCGGATTTCTGAGGCCGGCGGTAGGTGAGAAGATATTCGCGGGCGACTGTGGCTTCAAGTCTGGCGAAAACTTCGTTGATATTGCTTTCGTCGGCTGTCTGAAACAGGCCGCCCGAAAGATCGGCGAGGCGAGCCAGGGTTTCGCGGTCGGCGCCATCGCCGAAACCGATGGTAAAAACCGGAATGCGCGCTTTTACAAGTGCTTCGAATACCTCTTTTTCGCTGGCTTTGCTGCCAGGTGCCGTGTCGTTGTGGTTTGCGTCGAAACCGTCGGTGAAAACTACCAGTGCCGGGCGCGGCGAACTTTTCAACTGTGAGAGCCCGAGCAGAACGCTGTCTCTGAGCGCTGTCGCTCCATCGGCTTTGATGGCTTTGATCGATTTGATCAGGTCGCTTCGGCTGGCGGCCTTAACCGGCTTTGCTTTGGTATCGAAGTCGATGACTTCTACTCTGGCTTCATTCGGCAGCGCTTCGACAAACTTAACCGTGCCGTCGATGGCCGCTTTCATTGATTTTTTCATCGAGCCTGAACTGTCGAGCAGCATAACCAGGTGCAGCGGTGTTTCTGACTGCTTGATATCGATAATTTCAGCCGGCAGTGAGCGCTCGAAGCTCTGCAGCTGGTCAATAGCAGGTGTGTGGGTCGAGAGACCCGCCGGAACCGAAAATCGGCACAGAGCATTTTCTGAACCAGCTTCAGAAATCACAGCTCGAATTTCAAGCCGCCTGACCGAAGCCGGCGTCTGGCTTTCGATACTTATCTCAGGGCTCGCCGCCCATCGCACCGTTGTTCTGCCCCCGCTGCTTACTGGCATAAGTCTGGCGTAACCTGTACCGTTACCACTGCCGCTGCGCTGCAATACCCAGTAGCCAGCCGGCAGTCTGAAGAAGATGTCACCGTTGGGGCTGGCGATACCTTTGTTCATGCCTTTTTTGAAGTCCGGGTGCTTGACTGAGAACATGTCGGGCTCGACCGACACGGCTGCACCGCCAGTGCCGGTTACGACCAGTTCCCCTGGCTGCTCGCCGGCGGTAAACTGGTCAAGCGGCGCATGTTGTTCAGTGAAAATCGTGCATGAGGCAGCTTTTCCTGAAATCTGTATTTCGTAGTCGCCGGGCATCTGGCACAGTCGGTCAATTGTCTGTTCAAGGCCGTTTTTGCCGTCAATGTTGGCGGAGAGTTTTGTTTCGTAGACAGCTTTGCCGTATTCCTGTTTTGCCGTAATCCTCAGGTTGAGGCGGTCAGCAACTTCGTTAAGCCTTATCTGAAGTGTCGTGAATTGCTTGCCATCGTGTTTGAACGTCGCGGTTACCGGTTTTTTGTCGGCTGCGCCCTGCCAGATAAAACCGCTGTTATCGGCTTGCAGCGTGGCTGCAGAAGCAATGGCAATGATAAAAAGAAGGATGTAACGCAATGATTTGAGCATGGGTTCGCCTCTTGTCCTCTTGATTTTTTCAGGGCGATAGTACCATGCAGTCACATAACCTGCAATAAATTACAGCATCTACAGTTAAAACATGCGAATTTATAGTTTCCTGCACGTTCATTCTGGGGTATACTCAAATCTGACGTCAGAGAGCCTGATCTCAGGTGTCAGACTAGATTCCGTTATCACATTTATTGTCGTGTTTGTATAAACGTCTTGAGAGGATATCAAGAGATCTGCTCTGCGATTTGATTAACATGATTCAAAAAATCCATGGCGTGCCTGAATTTCTGTCTGGTGTCGTAAACCCTTATAACAGGCTTTTTATGAAAGTTTTGGCATTTACCATCAGTTTGCTGCTGGCTATTCTTGCAATTGGCTGTGAAAAGAAAGCAGAAGAAAGCGCAAAGCAGTTGTCGGGCAATCGGTCAGTCGCTTTCCCCGGAAAAAAAATACTGTTTCTCGACTCTTATCACGAGTCTTATGAGCCAAATATAAAATCCCGGCGTGCCATGGAAAACGAACTGAAAGATACCGGCGCGTCGATTGTGTACCGCTATCTCGACGAAAAAAATACCAGCGACACCGCAATTCTTCATCAGCGCGGCCTGGCAATTTTCAATGAGATCGCTTCTATCACGCCCGATGTTATCGTTCTGGCTGATGATCCCATTATGAAATGGGTGGCAGAACCGTTTCTTATGAACCAAAAAATTCCCCTCGTATTTATCGGCGTGAACTGGGAATATCCACCGGCTTCTCAAGCCCCTCTTACTGGTCAGCTGGAAGTTGAAGTTCTCTCAAAACTCGTTTCTGACCTGCAGCAGTTTGCCAGGGGTTCCCGCATCGGTATTCTTACGGCCAGATCTGCAACGGATGAAAAAAGTATTTCCGCGTATAAGGATGTTCTGGGTATCTCGTTTGCTGAACAGGCGTTTGTAACGACCTTTGATGATTGGAAACGTGAATTTCGCAGATTGCAGAACGAGGTTGATCTGCTGATTGTGCGCCAGAACTCAGGTATCAGCGGTTGGGATGACCGGGAAGCCCAGGCATTCTGTCTTGCTGAAACTCTAATTCCCACTGGGAGCCCGAATCTTCACATGAGCCCATACACGCTGCTCTGTTACCCCAAAGATAACGGAGAATTCGGCGAATACGCAGGAAAAACCATTGTAAAGATTTTAAGCGGCACACCTCCCCAGTCGCTTCCTTACGAGAAAAATATTCGTTCCAATCGTACGCTGAATACTCGAATTGCAAAAAAACTTGGAATCACCTTTTCGGCAGATTTTCTTGAATCAGCCAATTTTGTATCGGCCTTTACCGGCAAAATTGCGTTTATCAACTCATACCATCGTGGTTATGAATGGAGCGACAAAATCGAACAGGCGTTTCTAAAATCAATTGGTGTCAGTGACTTTGCCGGGAAGGATGAATACAATACAGAAGGGTTGCATATTCGTTTTTTCTATCTCGATGGCAAAAAGAATCCGGCAAAGGAACTCGTGACAAAGCGGTCCAAGGAAACCTTCAGCGAGCTGAATCAGTGGAAGCCAGATTTGATAATCGCTGCTGACGACGATGCCGCGAAGTATCTCGTGGTTCCTCATTATATTAATACTGATCAGCCGGTTCTCTTTTGTGGACTTAACTGGGATGCATCCGTATATGGATTTCCCACCTCGAATATTCGCGGCATGGTTGAAGTGGCTCCGGTTCGTGAACTGATCGAGTTTCTGGTTCCTCTGGCGAAGGGAAAACGAATCGGATATATCGGCGCGGATGTTCTCTCTGAAGCAAAAGAACTGGATCATTACAAGAATACGCTTAAAATTTCATTTCACGATGGTGGTCTGGTGAAAAGTGTTGAGGCCTGGAAAAACCTTTATTGTCGCCTGCAAACAACCTGTGATGTTGTAATTATTCTTTCTTATGTGGGTATCCCTGATTGGAACAATGCCGAGATGGAAAAATTTGTCATCAACGAAACAAAAGTTCCCTCGGGCACGACCACAACCATGATTCGCAGAATAGCTCTGGTAAGTTTCGCGCGCCTTGCAGAAGAGCAGGGTTGGTGGGC
>JAKQKW010000449.1 GCA_029560455.1 Candidatus Rifleibacteriota bacterium | reverse complement strand
TGAGAAACCGGCCGCTGAAAGCCTCGGGTCGATATCTTGCATGGCTTCGAGGGCGTTGCGGGTCAGATTGCTGAAAACCTGCTGCATTGCCTTGCTGTCAATCATCAACCCGAGGCTTTCAGCGGCCGGTTTCTCGACGACGAGCGTCAGTTCCTTGAAAGCCGGTTCATTTTTGATGAAATTCTCGATCTGCTCGATGAAGGCCCCCAGCGTGGTTGGGCTCAGCTGTGGCTGGGTGCGGCTGGTATAAGTGCGCAGAGTGCTGATGATGTCGCGGCATCTTCGCACCTCTTCAATAATGGCATCGAAATCCTCAGGCGGAATACTTTTGCCGGCTGAAGCTGCTTCTTTCAGCATGCCTGCAGTCACCAGAATCGTGCCGAGGGGGTTGTTGATTTCGTGGGCGATGCCGGCAGAAAAGCGACCGAGAGCAGCCATCTTGTCTTTCTGCGCCAGTTCTTTCTGCACCTCAATCAGTCTGGATTGCGCCAGCGAGAGTTCGCGCACCATGCGATTAAAGCTCATTGCAACATTTTCGATTTCATTGCCGCTGTTCTGCATTGGTGGCTTGTTGAGGGGAATTTCGCGCCAGTGTCCTTCAGCAACCTGTTCCATACCGTGCTTGAGTGCGTTGAGTGGTGCGAAAAGCCTGACTCCGAGAAAGTAACCGAGAATCAGCAGCCCGATAACCTCTAAAACCGCAAGTCGCAGCATCAGCTGATCGACAAGATCGCGCGAAAGGGTTGCCCGCTGTGCCGGGTAGCCGGTCAAAAGCATGACGCCATTTTTTCCCTGAAAGACTCTGACCCGGTAGAGATCATCGCCGACCTGCAGTTGATGAGTAATGTTTTCACGGCTAAGGCTCAGCAACGAAATCTTTTCGGGGTTGAAACCTCGCACCATCAGGATTCCCTGCTGGTCAAAAATGCAGAAAAAGTCAGGCAGATTGGCGATCTGCCCCGGCGATCTTGCCAGAATCAGGCTGACTCCATCAGAAGCAAGGGGGATTTCGGCCGTCATGTAGCCCTTATACGAAAATGGGCCGGAGCTGGCAATCCTCACCGGCAGCCCCGGATTGCTGATCGGCTTTATGAAAGCTGCCTGTCCGAAAATCAAGGGCTGCCCGTCTTTAAAAACTTCGAGCCAGTCGGCTCCGAGTGCCGATTTTATTTTCTCTGCCAGCCGCTGCTGTACCGGCAACTGATTATCGAAAAACCTGCTGTCGGCAATGGCAGTTGCGGTTTCACCGGCAAGGCGGTCAAGGGTGGTTTGTCCGGCCGCGAGACCGTTGATCAACTGCTGCCTGAGGTTTTCGAGTTTGCTGAGGTCTGAGACGTCAAGTGAGAAACCCAGACTCTGTGCCGCCCAGAAAGAGACGACCGAGACAACCACGATCGTCAGAAGGGCGAAACCCAAAGCTATTCTTAATCTGATCCCCATACTGTCAACATTTTACCCCAGACTGTCGCCCCTGTACAGGTTTTATTGTTAAATGCAAAAGGGCTGCTGACAGTTCCCTGAGTGATTTGCACCGGCTCAGGGCTTATCAGACAGCCCCCATGAAACCTGAACGGATCAGAACCTGGTCAATTTTGCAAAAGAATCGGCCTCCAGGCTGGCTCCGCCAACCAGCGCCCCATCTATGCCTTCCTGCTCCATATAAGTGCTGACGTTTTCAGGTTTAACCGAACCACCATAAAGAATGCGAACCTTCGCGGCCGTTTCACTGCCGTAGCGGCTGTGAATGAATTCGCGAATCAGTGCGATCGCATCCTTTGCATCCTTGGTTGTGGCGTTCTTGCCGGTACCGATGGCCCATACCGGTTCATACGCAATGACAATACCGCGCAGGTGCTGTTCAGAAACACCTTTGAGGTTCTTTTCGAGCTGATTGAGAATCACCTGGTCGGTAAGATTCTTTTCGCGCTCATCGAGCTTCTCACCGACGCAGAGAACCGGAATCAGACCTTTGGCAAAAGCCGCAAGAACTTTTTTGTTGATCAGTTCATCGCTCTCGCCAAAAACCCAGCGGCGCTCTGAATGGCCAAGAATGACGAATTCGCAGTTAAGATCTTTCAACATGGCCGGTGAAACTTCACCGGTGAAAGCGCCCTTTTCTTCGAAATACATGTTCTGGGCCCCGAGAAGCACCTGACTGCCTTCCCGACCCTGGTCAACCGCGTTGATCAGTGTGAATGGCGGGCAGACCAGCACGTCGACGTCTTTCAGATCGGCGATTTTCGGCAGCAGTTCGGCCATGAAAGCTTTTGCTTCCTGGGTGGTTTTGTGCATTTTCCAGTTGGCGGCGATAAGAGGTCTTCGGCTCATTTGGCGGCTCCATGTGTAAGATTGTTGATGTTGCGTGAGAAAATTTCGATACCGGGCAGGGTTTGGCCTTCGAGAAATTCGAGACAAGCGCCACCACCGGTCGAAACGTGCGAAACCTTGTCGGCTGCTCCCATCTGCTCGACGGCCGCGACCGAGTCGCCGCCACCGACAACTGTGGTGGCTTTCAGACCGGCAAGCAGTTCGGCGACTTTGCGGGTGCCGACATCAAAGGGTTTGGTTTCGAAGACGCCCATTGGGCCGTTCCAGAGAACGGTTTTTGCTTTTTTAAGTTCGGCGGCAAAAGCTTCGATGGTTTTAGGGCCAATGTCGAGGCCGAGTTCGTTTTCGGGGATATTCTTGATATCGACGGTTTTTGTGGCGGTGCCTTCCTTGATTTCGGCGGCAGTGACCACGTCAACCGGCAGCAGCAGCTTGCGGCCAGAGGCTTTGGCTTTTTCGATCAGCTTGAGAGCGAGGTCGAGCTTGTCGGCTTCACACAGTGATTTGCCGATGTTATAACCCTGGGCCTTGAGGAAAGTGAAGGCCATGCCGCCGCCAATCAGCAGAGCATCGACCTTTTCGAGCAGATTTTCGATGACGAGAATCTTGTCGCTGACTTTGGCGCCGCCCATGACGGCGACGAGCGGGCGGTCAGGCGAAGTGGTGATCTTGCTGAGGTAGTTGATTTCCTTTTCCATCAGGAAACCGGCGTAAGCGGGAAGGGTGTCGGCGATGCCGGCAGTCGAGGCGTGGGCTCTGTGCGCGGTGCCGAATGCGTCGCTGACGTAGATTTCGCCGAGAGAAGCCAGGGCTTTGGCGAAGGTCGGGTCGTTCTTTTCTTCTTCAGGATGAAAGCGCAGGTTTTCGAGCAGAGCAACGTCGCCATTTTTCATATTATTGACGACTGCGGTCGCCTTTTCCCCGATGCAGTCTTCAGCAAAGCTGACGGTCTTGCCGATAAGCTTGCCAAGATGGCTGACCAGAGCTTTGAGAGAGTATTTCGGGTTTGGTCCGCCTTTGGGACGGCCGAGGTGGCTCATGAGAATGGCGCGGCCACCGTTGTCGGTGATGTGCTTTATTGTCGGAACCGCCATGCGGATGCGGGTATCGTCGGTGATGTTGAGGTTTTCATCGAGCGGCACGTTGAAGTCGACGCGGATCAGAACTTTGCGGCCGGCGAAATTGATGTCTTTGATCGTACGAAACATTAAAGCCTCCTGATGGTACATGAAACAGGAAACCTGAGTAAATCAGGTTTCCTGTGGCTGATAAATATTCTGACCTGCCTTACTTCTTGGCAATATAAAGCATAAGGTCGCGAACGCGGCAGCTGTAACCCCATTCGTTGTCATACCATGAAAGAATCTTGACCAGATTGCCGTCCATAACCTTGGTCGAATCTGCGTCAAAAATCGAACTGTGAGCGTCGCCATTGAAGTCGCTGCTGACAAGTGGTTCATCGCAGTAAGCGAGGATGCCCTGGTTTCTGGCAGTGGCGGCAGCTTCTTTTACCGCGGCATTTACTTCTTCTTTGGTGGTGCTTTTCTTAACGGTGCAGACAAGGTCGACCACTGAAACATTGGCGGTTGGCACGCGAATGGCGAAGCCGTCGAGTTTGCCCTTAAGTTCCGGGATTGCCAGTGAAATGGCTTTGGCTGCGCCGGTTGAGGTCGGAATCATCGACAGGGCGCCGGCTCTGGCTCTGCGCAGATCTTTGTGCGGTGCGTCGTGAATGCGCTGGTCGCCGGTATATGAATGGATAGTGGTCATCAGGCCTTTTTCGATGCCAAACTTGTCATTCAATACTTTGGCTACCGGAGCCAGGCAGTTGGTGGTGCAGCTGGCGTTGCTGATGACATGGTGATTGGCGTGATCGTATTTGTCTTCATTGACGCCCATTACCACGGTAATGTCTTCGCCTTTGGCCGGGGCAGAGATGATGACCTTTTTGGCGCCGCCCTTGGTGATGTGCACTTCAGCTTTTTCCTTGTCAACGAAAAAGCCGGTTGATTCTACGACATACTCGATGCCGTGATTCTTCCAGGGGATGTTTCCCGGGTCTTTTTCAGCATAGATTTTAATGCTTCTGCCATCGACGACCAGGCAATCGTCTTTTGCTTCTACTTTATTCTTGATGCGGCCATGTACTGAATCATACTTGAGAAGATGAGCCAGTGTCTTGGCATCGGTGATATCGTTAATGGCTACCACTTCGAGGTCCTTTGTTTCAAGAACAGCTCTGAAGACCATTCTGCCAATGCGGCCAAAGCCATTGATTCCTATTTTTACTGCCATTGTTTGCCTCCGAATTATTTATTTGCGTATCGGGTTGTGAAAAAGAGAACAAAGAACATAAAGATTTACACGCACTCTTTTTACTTTGTCCGGGTACTTCTTGTCAATCCCCTAATTGTTTTTGCAGGGTAAAAAAACATCCCCGCCTTGCGACGGGGATGTCTGTCGAACCTTTTACGGTTATATTACTTGTCGAGTTTTGATTTGAAAGACTCGAGCTGGGCTTTGAGCAGGTCGCCGATGGTGTCAGAGAAACCAGATTCTGATTCAGCCTGGTATTTCTTGAGTTCCTTGGCATCGCTGTCCATGTTGGCTTCTTTGATCGAGAGTTTCAGGCGGCGGTTTTTGCGGTCGAGTTCGAGAACCTTGTAGGTTACGGTGTCGCCCTGCTTGACCACTTCAGACGGGCTGTTAACGCGCTGAGCTGACAGCTGAGAGATGTGGACGAAGCCGATAACGCCTTCGGTAACTTCAACTTCTACGCCATTGTCGAGCAGAGTGGCAATTTTGCCCTGATGCACGCTGTCTTTGCCGAACTTGCGTTCAACATCTTTCCAGGGGTCATCCTGAAGGCGGCGCAGAGAGAGACCAATTTTCTGTTTGCCTTTGTCGATTTCATAGACCATGACGTTAACCTGATCGCCAACCTTGAGAGCGGCGCCCGGATTTTCAACGTCGTTCTGCCATGAGAATTCAGAGACGTGCAGCAGACCTTCGAGGCCGTTTTCGAGCTGAATGAAGGCACCATAGGGAACCAGATTCTTAACGACGCCGGTAACCTGATCGCCGATCTTGTATTCGTATTCAACCTTTTCCCAGGGGTCAGTGGTGGTCTGTTTCAGGCCAAGTGACAGTCTGTGGTTGGCAGTGTCGATGTTGAGGATCTTGACCTTGATTTCCTGACCCTTTTCGAGAATTTCTTTCGGGTGGCTGACTTTTTTGACCCAGTCCATGTCAGAGACATGCAGCAGGCCTTCGACGCCCTGAGCGATTTCGATGAAGGCGCCAAAGTCGGTCATGTTGTTAACCTTGCCGGTTACCACATCGCCGATTTTGTATTTGGAAGTGACCTGTTCCCACGGGTGGGGCAGAACTTCTTTGTATGACAGAGAAATGCGTTTCTTTTCTTTGTCGATTTCTTTTACGACGATGTCGATTGAGTCGCCGGTTTTTACGACTTCGCTCGGGTGCTTGATGTTTCTGGCCCATGACAGGTCAGAAATGTGCACGAGGCCTTCAACGCCTTCTTCGAGTTCAACGAAAGCGCCGAAATCCATGAGGTTCTTAACCTTGCCATGATATTTCTGGCCGACTTTGTAGCGGTTGTCAACGGTTTCCCAGGGGTTGTCTTTTTTCTGCTTGATGCCGAGGCTGATTTTGCCTTTTTCGACATCCATTTTCAGAATCTTGGCTTCGATGGTTTCGCCCGGCTGAACGACTTCGCGCGGGTTGGAAATCACTGACCAGCTGAGGTCGTTGCGGTGAATGAGGCCTTCAACGCCATCGCCGAGGTCGACAAATGCGCCGTATTCAACGATTCTTGAAACAACGCCCTTGATGACATCGTCAACATGGAATTTTTCGAAGATTTCGTTTTTGCGTTTGTCGCGAACCTTGTCAAGAATGGCGCGTTCAGAAACGACGACGTTCTTGCGGCGGCGGTCATATTCAGTGATAACCATCGGAAATTTCTTGCCGATGCTTTCTTTGGCGTTTTTGCCGTGTGACAGCTGGCTCTGGGGCAGGAAGGCTCTTACGCCGAGAACGCTGACGTTGTAGCCGCCCTTGATGCGTTCTTTGATTTCGCCTTCGACCGGAGTCTTATTTTTGAAAGCTTCGTCGAGGTCATCCCATGAACCGAGTTCCTGGGCGCGGCGCAGAGAGAGCAGGAGCTGCCCGTGGCCGTCGTCAACCTTTTTGACGTAAACTTTGATTTCGTCGCCAACGTTATATTTGCCTTCTTCGCCGTCGAGTTCGTCAGTCGGAATGATGCCGTCGGACTTGTAGCCGAGGTCGACATAGATACCGCTCTGATTCTTCTCAATAACGGTGCCGGTTACAATGGCCCCCCTGGAGATTGTTCGGAACTCACTGTTCAGCGCTTCCTCCATTGTCATCTGGTTCTCGTTGGCGCTATCAGCCTGTTCCTGGTGAGTGTTTTTAACTTGAGTCATACGTTCCTCCATTGGGATCAACTTGTCCCGGGTATTAGTTACGATTATGATAATCCGATCGATAACCTGATCAATGGTCATCGCGGTAGTATCCAGCAGTACGGCTCCGTCAGCCTGCTTGAGCGGAGCAAATTCACGATTCGAGTCATATTCGTCGCGTTTGGCGATTTCCTGCTTCAGGCTTTCGAGATCGGCTTCAAAGCCCTTCTCGTGCAGGTCGTGCAGGCGACGTCTGGCCCTTTCCTCGATCGAGGCGGTCAGAAAGATTTTGGTGCGGGCATCAGGGAAAACGACTGAGCCGATATCGCGGCCGTCGACAACCCACTTGCCCTTTTTGCCGATCTGCCTCTGCAGAGCGGTCATACATTCGCGCACCCCCTGATTGGCGGCGACGGCAGAAACATTGCGGGCCACTTCGGGTTTGCGGATATCATTTGTCACTTCGACATCTTTGAGAAAAACGCGCGGTTGTGAGGAGTTTTTGCTTGTTTCAAAGCGCAGACCACATTCACTCGCGCAGCGACGCATGGCAGCGACATCAGAAAAATCGATGTTTTCCTGCTGAGCTTTGAGTGTTACGGCGCGATACATGGCGCCGGTATCGAGATAGCCATAACCAAGCTTGTCGGCAGCCATGCGGGCTACCGTACTTTTACCAGCACCGGCGGGGCCGTCGATGGCGACTATGTCAAAACCTGTCTTACTGGGCGTCTGCAAGGTGTGCAACGAACTCCTGTGAACTCATCGGTTGAAAATTAAACCGACTAATGGGCGACATCGTACACTATTTTTGTTCTTTGTGCAACTAAAAAAGTGACGGAAATCTTTTTGTAAAAAGCTTTTTACTTCAGCTCCTGATGCAACTTTGCAGGTGGCTGAAGAAATTCGGAAAAGAAATCTTTACGCAATCAGGATTTTTTATAAACAATCCCTTTTCGCTGCGACGGGCAAGAATGGCAAAAGCCATCGCCAGGCGGTGATCATCGGCCGGATCAACTTCGGTTACCCCGGTAAGTCGGCTTCTGCCTTCGATGCGAAACCCGTCGGACAGTTCCTGGCACTTTACGCCGGTTTTCTGGAGTTGACTGACCAGAATGCCGATGCGGTCGCTTTCTTTACGGCGCAGCTCCGATGCTCCGGTTACCTCAGATGGACCGTCGGCAAAAGCCATGGCGACTGCCAACGCCGGCAATTCATCGATCAATGATGGTATCTCGGCTGGCAAAATCTCGACGCCATGCAGAACGCCGCCGGTAATGGTTGCAGTACCTGCCGGTTCCTTTTTGGTAATGGTCTGCTCACTGAATGAAATGCCGGTTCCCATTTTTTTCAGTACATTGAAAAAGGCGGTTCGACATGGGTTTAACAGAATGTTTTTCAGCTCGACGCAGCTTCCTGGAAAAATCGCGGCAGCCACGGCAAAAAACGCGGCACTGCTGACATCACCCGGAATGGCGAACGAAAAATCACCTGCAGGCTTGAATGGCCCGTTAAGACATATTTTGCGGTCATCCCGGGTAATGCCGGCTCCAAGAAATTCAAGCAGTCTCTCTGTGTGGTCCCTGCTCGCAAAAGGTTCTTCGACAACTGTGCAGCCGGCAGCATGCAACCCGGCAAGCATCAGTGCCGATTTAACCTGCGCCGAGCTGTGGTGGTTGAAGAATGTTTTCGACGTCAGATTTTGCCGCCCGCTGATGCGAATTGGCAGAGTGCCAGCATCCGAACATTCGATTTCTGCACCCATCTGGCGCAGGGGTTCGACCACACGCAGCATTGGCCGGCGTGACAGCGAAGTGTCGCCGGTCAGAATGTATTCGCCGGGTCGCCCGGCAAGAATTCCGGCAAGCAGTCTGGCGGTGGTGCCGGAATTGCCGCAGTCGAGCTCGACTGGCATTGAAAAGTCTGTGACGGCCTGCTGGCTATTGCGAAGTCGAACTGCTTTTTTATCGCGTAGCACTTCAACGCCCAGTTTTTTGACAAGCCTCAGGCTGGTGGCCACATCGACGCAGTCTGAAAGATTAGCCAGTTCAAGACTGCCTTCGAGCATCAGGCTTATCAGAACCAGCCGATGCGATATTGATTTGTCACCCGGAAAACTCAGACTGCCGGCGATCTGCCGCGCTGGTTCAAGAAACATGCCCGGTTTTCAGTGGTTTGCCAAGCATGATCGAGAGAATCTGGTCATCGGTTTCAATCATGCCGGGAGCTGCAATCAGACCAATGTTGGCAAGGCTCGATTCAAGATTTTCACCGAGAACGCCGTTGGTGGTCGGCAGCCGCAGACCACGCACGGCCATCATCGCCGCCTGAAATGCCGAGTCGACGGCACAGACCAGCTTGATCGAACAGCCAACCTTGGCACCGTCGCAGATAATACCGGTGATGCTGCCAACCATGTTGTTGACCGCTGCCGTTGCCGTTTCGAGGTCGCCGCCGAGCAGATAGGTGGCGCCGGCGGTCAGACCTGTACCCGAGCAGACGACACAGCCGCACATCGCCGAAAGGGTGCCTGAATGATGCTTTAAAATACTGGTTATGCCGTGGCTGATCGCCAGAGCTTCGCTCAAGCGTCGGCGGTCGGCCTTGACGTGTTCGGCCAGAACGTGCAGTGGCAATGAGATTGTCAGACCCTGATTGCCGGAGCCGGCTGAGGTCATTACCGGCAGATTGCAGCCAGACATGCGGGCATCGACTGCGGCCGAAGTCAGAGCTTTGGCACGGTTTACAACATCGTTGCCGAGCCAGCCCTCTTTGATGAGATTGTTGTAGATATTGCCGATGTGCAGAAACCCGTCTTTGGCAAGACCAGCTTCGGCAACCCTTAGATTCATGTCGATGCCGTTGAGCATGTGCTGGCGCAGTTCTTCTGATAATTGCCCGATGTTGTTCCAGATTTCGGCAAACGAGACCGAAGCGAGTGCCTGCCGTTGTTGCAGCAGCTCGCCTGAACCGCTGTCGCCGGAGGCGTCAGACGAGAATATCGTTCGCCCGTTCTTCTCAAGAAGAATGCAGTTCTCGTGGCTGCCGCTGATGATACAGCGGCCAATCCCGCCTTTATCGTCTTCGACGAGGGCATCGACGAACAGCCCGTGCTTTTCAGAAGCCAGGTCGATGGTGATAAGATCACGGGCAACAAATTGGCGGGCCCGGTTGAGCCAGGCTTCGTTCATGTTTTCGAGCAGTGTCAGCCCGGGTTCTTCGGCCTCTGAATAACAGCCAAGCGCCGCAGCCAGCGGAATGCCGCGCTGCCCGCCAGTGCCGGGAATGCCGACTTCCATGGCATTTTTGAGAAGATTTGTCGAGAGACGCAGAGTGATCTTTGCGACCTCAGAGCTGGTCATTCTTCGGGCTTTGCAGGTAGCCAGGGCGATGGTTATAGGCTCAGTGCAGCCAAGGGCCGCTTTGATGTCGAGGCGCAGGGTTTTTTCAAGTTGGGCAAGGCTCATGGGTTTCCTCCGGTGCGATAAAAAGTTAGCACATGCGCCGGGCAAAAACAATAAAGGTCCGTGCTGAAAAAAAGCGGGTTGGCAAGTGCGGGCGGCGGGGCTACAATAAACGAAAACAGCAGCATGCTCAAAAAGGAAATCAGATGCAAAAGAATTTTCTCGGAAAAACCGGCATTGCAATAACTCACCTCGGTATTGGCACATTGACGATGAGCCCGATGCAGCGTGGGCTGAATGTGGCTGACGGGGCTTTGGTCATTCTGCATGCCCTTGCGAGTGGTATCAATTTTATCGATACGGCCCAGATGTATGGCTCTTACCCCCAAGTTGGCGAAGCACTCAGGCAATGGAAAGGCGCGGCGCCGGTCGTTGCTTCGAAGTCGGCCGCACGCACCCGCGAGACCATGCAGGCCGCTGTGGGCGAATGTCTTCAGCAGACTGGCCTGAAAAAGGTGGATGCATTCCTGCTGCACGCGGTTCGTGATGCCGAAGATTTTGCCGGCCGGCAGGGCGCCCTCGATTATCTGCTCGAAGCGAAAAAGGCGGGCCTTATCGGTGCTGTCGGGGCCAGTTCACATTCTGCAAAAACTATCGACATGCTCGGTCAGCACCCGGCAATCGATGTGCTGCACCCGATGTATAATCGCGATGGCATCGGCATTCTCGACGCCAGTCTCGATGATATGACGGCTTTTTTGAAACGTGCCCGCGCTAACGGCAAAGGCATCTATGCAATGAAGCCGCTCGGTGGCGGGCAATTGCGCAACGACGCGGCTGCGTCGCTCGACTGGGTTCTCAGGTCGGGCGTTGTGGATGCAGCGGTTGTCGGCATGACCTCTGCCGATGAGGTTGATATGAATGTGCAGGTGGCGAACGGCGTTTCGGTCGATCCGGCCTTTGCCCGTAAAGTTGCCGGGCAGCCTCGCCGCCTGTTCATCAATGCTATGGTCTGCATAAATTGCGGTGCCTGTATCAGAACCTGCCAGCAGTCAGCGTTGAAACCGGGCGAAAAGACGCCGCAGATCAATCATCAGCTTTGTGTTCTCTGTGGCTACTGCTCGCCGGTCTGCCCGAAATTTGCGATCCGTATTATCTGAAACTGTGCCGGGAAACCGGCTGAAAAAAAAGAACCGGCTGCCTGCATCTGCAGACAGCCGGTTTCTTTAAGAACAGATTAGAAACCGTCGAAACCACCGCCGGCGGCGGGGGCGGCTGCCGGTGCTGAAGCTGCTTCAGTATCTGCCGGAGCGGCTGCGTCGGCCGGGGCCGGAGTTGCGACCGGCGCATCAGCGGCAGGAGCAGTCGGTGCCGGAGCGGCTGAAGTGTCAGCCGGAGCTGCATCAGCCGGAGTTGCCTGAGCTGGTGCCGGTTCAGTTTTCGGGGTAGCGTCGATAGCGTCGAAGCCGCCTTCGAAACCGCCGCTGGTTACTGCTGGTGCCGGTTTGTCAGCCGGTTTGGCTTCGTCAATGGCGCCAAAACCTTCGGTGCTGGCTGGCTTGCTTTCTTCAGGCTTGGTGTCGGCCGGAGTTTCCACCGGTTTTACTTCGCCCGGTTTCACTTCTGGCTTCTGGGCCGGAGTGGTGGTTTTGTTGGCAGAATCTTCGTCGGGCAGAATGATGTCTTCGGTGCCCATCAGAGGATCTTCTTCGAAGATCGAGCTGGTTTTGCCGGTTTTTTCGGTTTCATTGAGGCCGGGAAGTTTAACTTCGCGGGCGCTGAGAAGCTTGTTGAATTCTTCTTTGTAG
>JAKQKW010000435.1 GCA_029560455.1 Candidatus Rifleibacteriota bacterium | reverse complement strand
CATCAGAGGCGATCTGATACCCTCATCTTTGCCAGGCAAAGAAGGCGAAATCACCCTTTTCGATCTCGTAACCACCTGCGGCCTCGGGGCCGGCAAGGACATGCAGCCGGGCTACCCGCTGGTTTCATTTTATCTGACCGGTGCCGAAATTCTGAACATGCTCGAAGTTGCAACCCTGCTGCCAATAATCTGGAACGACGTCTACTTTCTGCAGTTTTCGGGGCTGCGCTACCGGGTCGACCCAGACCGGGCCGTCTGGTTCAATATTCCGTGGCTGAACAAACCCCTGCCGGCCTACCGTTCCATTCTCGGGGCCGAAAGATATACCGGCCGCGGCCTGCAGAACGACACAGATTACGAGCCCATAACCGCTGATCATAAACGCCTTTTTCACATCGCCACAACGCACTACATGGCATCATACCTGCCAATGGTCGGAAAAAAGCTGCCAAAGCTCAATATCGTGCTGAAAGACAAAAATGGCCAACCGGTCGAACTCGATCAGACCATTATCAGACAAAACGGCCGCGAATATAAGCTCTGGCAGGCGGCCATAGATTACACAACCTCGTTTGCCACCGACAGCACCGGCCTGCCGCTAATTTCTGATTATTACCGCTCCTTCGGCAACCGCATCGTAAAAACAAAAGGCCAATCACTCTGGACCTGGCCGGGTATAACTGTCGCGGTACTGGTCCTGATCGCCATAATCTGGCTTAAACGCCGCAGAAAATTACTATAGGTTCATGCTCTGACAGAGATGAAGTTGAAAATATTGATTTTGCATGCTCAATGCTGAAGCGGCACTTGTCATACAAAGGTTTCAAGCTGTTTTTACCAGCGACAGTTATTCTTTGATTTGTGCTAATATATGTGAAACTTGAAACTAAAGAGGGTTGTATGGAAAACCAGGAATTCAACCGGAAAATAAAAAAACACCTGCCGGCAAAGGCTCCCGAAAAACTTTCGGACAAAGAGAACCGGCTTCTTGCCGATGAAATAAAACAACTGCTCAAACAGAAGAATGCCGTCATCATCGCCCACTATTACACTGACCCGATGATTCAGAAGCTTGCCGAAGAAACCGGCGGCTTTATCGGTGATTCACTCGAAATGGCGAGATTCGGTGCCGAACATGCGGCAAAAACCCTGTTGGTGGCCGGCGTGCGCTTCATGGGTGAATCGGCAAAGATTCTCAGCCCCGAAAAGACAGTTTTAATGCCTGACCTGGCAGCAGAATGCTCGCTCGATCTTGGCTGTGAGCCAGAAGAATTCAAAAAATTCTGCGCCGCCAACCCCGACCGGGTCGTGGTTGTCTATGCCAATACCTCAGCCGAAATCAAAGCTCTTGCCGACTGGACCGTCACTTCGAGCATTGCCGTCGATGTGGTAAAACACCTGGCAGGCGAAGGCAAAAAGATCATCTGGGCCCCGGACCGCTATCTCGGCGATTATATTCAGCGCCGCACTGGTGCCGACATGCTGCTCTGGAACGCCTGCTGCATCGTGCACGTCGAATTTGACGCCGACAAAATCAAGTCTCTGAAAGCCGCCAACCCCGATGCCGAACTGCTGGTACACCCCGAATCACAACCAGAAGTTATCGCCCTGGCCGACGTAACCGGCTCGACCTCACAATTGCTGCAGGCCAGTAAAACCCGTCCGGCAAAGAAGTTTATCGTCGCCACCGAATCGGGCATTTTCTACAAAATGCAGCAGGCCTGCCCCGAAAAGACCTTTATCATCGCACCTACGAAAGCTCCGAGCGAACTTTATCAATGCGAGGGTAACTGCCCCTGGATGAAAATGAACAATCTGCAGAACCTGCGAGATGCGCTGAAAAACCGCAGCGGCGAGATCAGACTCGCGCCGGAAATAATTGAAAAAGCCCTGCTGCCCCTTTCCCGCATGCTTGAATTCAGAAAGAAACACAGTTGAGAAAACCATGAACCTCGAAAAAAACATTGTCGAAACCGTTAAAACAGCTCTGTTTGAAGACCTGCAGGGCCAGAAAGATCTGACTGCACAGCTTATACCGGCAAAACGCAGCGCCAGCGCCAGAGTCATCACCCGCGAAGATATGATTCTCTGCGGCAGTGCCTGGGTTAACGAGGTTTTTCGCCAGCTCGACCCCGAAGTTCAAATCACCTGGAACTACAAAGACGGCGACAGCGTCGAAGCCGACTGCGTTCTCTACACGCTCGAAGGCAACGCCCGCAGTCTGCTGACCGGCGAAAGAACAGCCCTGAATTTTCTGCAGACCCTGTCGGGCGTCGCCACCATTACCGGCATGTTTGCAAAGAAACTCACCGGCACCCCGACCAGGCTGCTCGACACGCGCAAAACGATACCGGGGCTCAGGCTGGCCGAAAAGTATGCGGTTAAATGCGGCGGTGGCTGCAATCATCGCATGGGCCTTTATGACGCTTTTTTAATCAAAGAGAATCACATCGCTGCCTGCGGCTCGATTACCGAAGCGGTGCATGCCGCCCGCGAAATTGCGCCAGACCGCAGCGTTGAAATCGAAGTTGAAAACATCGAGGGTTTGAAAGAGGCGATTGCGGCAAAAGCCGACATCGTCATGCTCGACAATTTTCCGCTCGAACGCATCAGAGAAGCGGTCGAAATAAATGCCGGCCGCGTAAAACTCGAGGTTTCCGGCGATGTTAACCTTGGCAATATTGCCAACATCGGGGCAACCGGCGTCGACTTCGTCTCGGTAGGCTCTCTCACCAAGCATATCAAGGCAATCAACCTGTCGATGCGCTTCGACATGCGTATCAGATAAGGGAGGCGGCGCATGCTGCACAATTTTGACGTTCTGATTCTCGGAAGCGGCGCCGCCGGGCTCAGTCTGGCGCTCAGGCTCGACCCAGCCCTGTCGATCGCTGTCATCTGCAAGGATGAATTGCACGAAAACTCGACCAACTACGCTCAGGGAGGCATTGCCGCCGTTCTTGAATCTGACGACAGCTTTGCCGGCCATATTCAGGACACAATGATTGCCGGAGCCGGAATCTGCGACCCCGAAGCGGTAAAATTCACCGTTGAAAATGCCCCTGAATGCATCAGATGGCTGATCGATCTCGGCATCAGGTTCACCCCCGCGCCAGAAGAGGGTGGTTATCCATATCACCTGACGCGTGAAGGCGGGCATTCGCACCGACGCATCGTACATTCGGCCGATTCTACGGGCAAAGATCTCGAAGAAACGCTGGTGGGGGCGGTCAAAAAACGCTCGAACGTCAAAATATTTGAAAACCATATTGCGGTCGATCTCTATAAAAAGCATGGGCAGTGCTGTGGTGCCTATATTTACAACATCGATGCCGACCGCGTAGATTCTTTTTCGGCCAGAGCTACGGTTATCGCCACGGGTGGCGCCAGCCGTGTCTATCTTTATTCGAGCAACCCGTCGGTTTCGAGCGGCGATGGCATCGCCATGGGTTACCGGGCCGGCTGCCGCGTCGAAAATCTCGAATTCAACCAGTTTCACCCGACCTGCCTGTACCACCCGCAGGCCGGCTCTTTTCTGATCACCGAAGCCATGCGCGGCGAAGGCGCCAAACTGCTGCTACCGGATGGCACCCGCTTCATGCCCGCCCACGATGAGCGCGCCGAACTGGCACCTCGCGATATAGTCGCGCGGGCCATAGACTACGAAATGAAACGCCTCGGCATCAGAAACGTGTTTCTCGACATTTCGCACAAACCTTCAGAATTTGTGCGCTCGCATTTTCCCGGGATCTATAAGAAGTGCCTAGAATTCGGTATCGACATAACCAGTGAACCGATTCCGGTCGTGCCGGCAGCGCATTACACATGTGGCGGCCTCAAGGTCGACCTCAACGGCTGCACCGATGTGCCTCGGCTTTACGCCATCGGCGAATCCAGTTGCACCGGCCTGCATGGTGCCAACCGTCTCGCCAGCAATTCGCTGCTTGAATGTCTTGTTTTCGGCGCCTCCTCTGCCAGACACATCACCGGCCTGCTGAAAGAAAACGGCAAGATAGAATCTGTACCCGAATGGGATGACAGCCGGGTCAACCCCGCCCGCGAAGAAGTTCTGCTGCTGCACAACTGGGAAGAAATCAGACGCGTGATGTGGAATTACGTCGGCATCGTTCGCAGCGACGAGCGCCTGCGCCGGGCCAAAGCCCGCATCGACATGCTGAAGTTCGAAATCAACGATTACTACGCCAGACACCGGGTTAACCGCAACTTCATCGAGCTGCGTCACCTGATCGTGGTCGCTGAACTGATTGTCGACTGCGCCATGCGCCGCAAACAAAGCATCGGCCTGCACTACAACATCGACTACCCACCCGCCTAGCCAAAAACGTCTCGCTCTAGAATTTTAATCACGCTTCATTACAGCCAGGTACATTTTCGCGGTTCTTGAGCATTTCAAGAAATGCGATCAGACTGCTGAACGGAACCCTTTCCTGTTCAAGTCGAACTGACATGCCCAGACAATTTTCGGTCAGTTCGCCATAGACCTCGCGCTCTTCCGTAGTGAGCCGTTTAAGGTTTCTGATCGTCTGTTTTGGCTCTGTAACCCAGAATTGTCTGTTGCTCAACAAAGTCTGCCGATCCATCAGAAACGAGCACACCTGTGGAAAATAGCTGCGCAGCTGATCAAGCATCGCGAATCCGTGTGTATCTATATCTCCCCAGTAATAGATCTCCAGGTTTTTAAGCCATGCAACATCGGCGAGACGCTCAAGGCCGTAACCAAGACCGAAAATGACTATGGAATCAGCCATCTCGGGAAAAGCAAGCCCATTAATCTCATTTTCGGTAATAAAAACCTTTTTAGCGGGTAAATTTAAACCGGCAAACTCTTCGCTTCGTATCTGCAGATCTGTTAAACCACCGATACTGAGAGCCATATCCAGAATTTTAAACCGAACCTGTGATGGTTTGATTTTAAAACCATAGCGCTGTTCAAAACCGCCCAAGCCCTTAAACTCTTTTGTAATGACTCTTTCAGGAAGAATTAAATCAAAAATTTCTGCCAGCAGGGCTTTTCTTGTCTCAATAAACTTTGTATCCACGCCATCTATATCAATCTGCCGAAGATAAATGCCCGGGCGCGGATTTTTCTGCAACCAGAGGCATATTGCAATAATCCCTGGCCAGTCTTCTGCGTATTCGAGTATTTTGAATGGACTTTTTGCGATCCAGTCTCTTAAAACATCGAACCTTTCCATAACGAGCTCAGATATTCTCTGGAACTGTCGGAATCTGTTCTCAAGATGTAAAAAAGCAAGTAAAGACTCCTGGTCTTCAAAAACCAATGTGTCAGGCAGGCGATTTTTCCCAAAATTACGCGGGCTGACTTCTCTGTATTCAAGGCTTAGTCCTTGAATACCATTGTTTTCCAGGGCCCGGCTCCAGTCGCCGCTCCAGCTTTTAATCTCTGTAAATTTTTCGGCGATTTCGCCGCTTTTAGGGCCTTTGAGTCTGCGTCTCAAGGGAAATAATTTTTCACCGGTGATAGCGGCGCGTAAAAAAATGCCCCTCTCCCAGTCTTTTATCAGAGAAGCTCTGATATCTTTCATTGTTGTCCAGCCAGTCATAAGTTGCGTGCATCCAGTTCTTTTCGATAGTCTTCGATTGAAAGATTTCTCAGCAACGATTCCATACCATTTCGGGAGTGCACAAAACCAACACTCTCAACGTAAGGCTCAATAACGTGAATCTTCTGCAAAGGCGTAACCACAAGCAATTGCAGGTTCAATTTTTTGAACAGCTCAAGAGCGTATCTCGTCGATTCTTCTGAGCCTCGGCCAAAAGCCTCGTCAATAACCACAAATCTGAAACTTCTAGACCGTACACTGCCCCGCTCAAGACCGAACTGATAAGCAAGACTGGCTGCAAGAACGGTGTATGCCAGTTTTTCCTTTTGCCCACCTGATTTTCCGCCAGAATCAGTATAATGTTCATACTCAGTATCATCTTCTTTGTAACGCTCTGAAGCGGCAAAAACAAACCAGTTGCGAACATCGGTCACCTTGTCCATCCATTTTTGATCTGCCTCTGCCCGGCCTTCTCGGCCTTTGAAACGCTCAATGATCTGCCTGACCTTCAAAAATCTGCTCTCGGCATACAGGTCGTCTTCGCGCCCATCGAGGGTATTTTCAGTGCATGACCGTAATTCCTGCCTGAAATCTCTGATTTCGACGTCAGAAGAAGACTGCTCTTCGAGCCTGATATAACGCCCCGGATTATAGTCAATTTCTGCCAGCGACCTGTTGATACTTGAGATTCTCTCTTTTATCTTTTGTGCAGAACTGTCGAGTTGCGAATTGAAGTTGGCAATCTCGTTTATGGTATTTTCGTTAAGCAGTTTTTTGAATTTTTTCTCAAAACTTGGCAGATCGTCTTCAACAAGCCTTTTCAGGCAGTTGCGATACTCTTCAGAAGCTTCAACCCGGGCATCGAATTCGCTTGTTTCAATCTTATAGTCGTTTTTGTAATTCTGCATGGCGCCGACAATCTTCTCGTCGGTTTCTCTTAAACTGCTGTCAGCAGAATCTATTCTTGCCTGCAGACGACCGCGAACAGAGCTTTCAATTCGGTTCAGGTTCTGCAATGATAGTTCTTCGTTCAGATTGATTTCTTTGATAAACTGCCGGATACGTGCCCTGACCCCTTCAAATTCAGGCATCTCATTGTCTTTAAGCAACTTTTCAGTTTCTTCACGCTCGATGCGAACCTTATTAATCGTTGTATTTACTGAGCCCTTTTCTTCCTGCAGTTTCTCAAGTTGTTTTTCGGCTTTTTTGCTTTCTTCATCAACTGTTCGCAGTTTTTTCTCAAGCTCTCCAAGGATGTCAGAAGCGCTTTCCAGCCTGGCCTGCTCTTTCTTCTGGTCGTCAATGTCGCGACTGATTCTCTGCCAGTCAATTTCCACAAAATCTTCATAAACCAGCAACCTGTCAACAAGACGCTGCCTGTCTGCATACCGGGCTTTTTCATCCTCCAGAGTCTTGATTTCGCGGCTCAAATAAACTATCTGTTCCTCAATTTTACCAAGCTCTCCCTGGAGGGCCCTGATCTTTGCTTCATTGGTCCAGCCAAGCACGTAGCGCGAGCGATCGGTAAGGTCATGGCGATCATCCTTTTCGTGTCGTTGACCTCCACTTTTTATCTGACCATTACGTGTTATCGCCTGAGCCTCACGCCTGAAGCCATCTATATTTTCGCAACAGACATAATCAAAACGCGCCGCTAGCTCGCTTTCGAGCCATTCATAAAATTTCGCATCATCTTTGATCAACAGTTTCTTTACCAGAGAATTGGCGCTGACGACCTGCTTTTTTCTTTTTTCATTTTTTACCCGGTAATAAACAAGTCTGCTGTGCAGGCTGGTTTTGTCAACCCATGCGGCAACTTTCGCATAAAGTTCATCAGGCACGATCATCGAGAGGGCAAAATTATGCAGAAGTCTTTCTACAGCGCCTTCCCATGCAGTTTCTGAATCAGCAACCCTCAAAAGTTCGCCAACAAAAGGAATCTGATCTTCTTCAATTGCCAGATCACTGCAGATCCGCTCTCTAACTGCTATCTGAGCCATAGGAATATTGCTTTTTCTCTGCCTGAGAGACCTTAACTCGCTGTTTAACAATTCTGAACAATCTTTGTGTTTCTTCAGTTCAACAGCTTTTTCCTTGATCTGCCCAAATGCTTTTTCTTCAAAACTGCGCAGCTGAGGCAGCATTTCTGTCAGTCTGGCACGATTGCCGGCAAATTTATCTGGAGAATCCGGCATAAATACCTGCAACTGCTCTGCGTAAACCCGATAATTATTAAAATTTCGGTCGGCACGTTTTTTTTCTTCTTCAAGGCGAAGCACCGTGCTTCTGATTTTTTCAAGACGGTCGCCACCATTTGCGACAATACTCTGCTTTAAACTGTCTCTTTCTTCACGCAGCCCGTCTAGTATGCATTTTTGATTTAAAATGACTGCTTCAGTTTTTTCAAACTTTTCTTTCAGCCTGGCGTCTTCATCATCAAGAAGCGAAAGTTTTTCCCCGGCCATGAAAAATCTCAAACCTTCGCGACATTCACGTAATCTAGACACATTTCTGCTGATTTCATCGTGGCAATCGCAATGTTCAACGATAATTCCAAGCTTTTTTATCTGTTCGCGGGCCTTCAAGACCATTTCGTGAGCTCTATTCAGATTATCGTAATGCCCAAGAAGATTTTCTATTCTGGATTTAACATCAGAATCCTGCAGCATATGTTCGCGCACAAAGCTGGTAAGATTGCCGACAGACTTCATCGAAACGGTCTGGTTGAAAAGTTCGAGGGCCTGATCGGTCTCAATACCGAAAAGCCTCTTGAATTCAGAACAATACGAGGCAAAACTGTCGTAAACAATTGCTCCGCCCGCTTTAAGGCTTTTTTTCAGGGCACTCTTTTCTTTGAATCTTGAAAAATCATGAGTTATCCTGAGTTGACGACCGGCAGCAACCACATAGAACCTTTCCGGCTGCCCCCCATGCTCGTTTGAGAAAAACACCTGTGCCAGAGTAACAGTCTGGCTGAAGCCCTTATTGGCAAAAACTCCGAGAATGACCGAAAAATCATTCAGGCCACGCAAGCTTACCGGCTTTGCATTTAAACCGCTTTCGCTGCGTTCTGACTTATAATATCCAAGCACATAAGTGCGCAGACTGCGCTCGCTTTTATCTGCCCCTGCGGCCTTGTTAAAAACAATCCGGTTTGGAGGAACCAGCAAAGTGGTTATTGCGTCAATCAATGTCGATTTGCCCGAACCAATATCACCGGTAACCAGAATATTTCGGCCTTCCGGCTCCAATGACCAGACACGATCGTGAAATGTGCCCCAGTTGTAAAGCTCCAGGGTTTTGAGCCTGAAACCTGCACTTTCATCTGTTGCCAGAAATTCGAGCGTCTGCTGTCCAGTCATGAGTTAGCTTCCTGTCCGCTTTCAGCAAGATTCTTGTAATATTCTTCCAGTCGCTGATCGAACTCGTTAAGCCACTGAGCCGTGACAAATGCCTTGATAATTCTGCAGACTTCGATCTTCTGTTCCTCTCCCTTCAATTTTCTTACAAAACCAAGCTCGACGACCTTATTGATATGAGAAGTTATCTGGTCGAAAAACCTGGCATCATTGCTGCCTGCCGGAAAAAAGGCCCGGCACATCTCTACCACCTCATCATTAGACATTATCAGCCTTGTTTCACCATCAGATGCGTCGTGCTCCGCAAGCCTTTTCCGAAAAAGGGCAATAAGAAGACTGACCGGGTATGACAGCTGCCGCCGGCCTACCAGCCGGGGCACGATTTCTTCTCCGTCAACCGCATCGCACTGCTTAAGCCATGCATAACCTTCGTTTTCGTCAATAAGCAATTCCAGGCCAATCACGCCGAGATAGTCTCTGGCCCTTATCTGAAGTTCAATCAGCGACTGCCAGAGAACCGGTTCTGAATCTCGGTAAACGATACCCTTCAGCAGTGAAACCAGCAGCAACGGGAGTTTATCTGCGCCTTCAATTTGCTTTTCGGTCATAAATTGTTCCTGGTAAAAATAATTCTTGGAATCTTTGCCTTTCGGCATTTAACTTCTCCGTCAGGCCATTCGACCACATCTTCAACACTTTCGTCAAAAAACGCGCGTGGGTCTTCGCCGGCAATACTAAGGTATGCAACCAGCTCGCTCAAACCATATTTAAGTGGAAAATGCCTGATTATCTCAGCAACCGAAACCTGCGATTCAGTGCGTAAAATTGTCTGAATATGGTCCTGGATTTCTTCACGATCCACAACCAGCTGACTGAATAACGCCTCGGCATCGACTTCGCTGTCGTCACCGGAGCAAATAAGCTTTTCATAACGAGGTTTAAAAGGAATACTGTATAGTGGCCTCTCCATAGGAAGCTCTATGGCAACACCCCCTGGCTCGTCGATTGTAAAAAAGTTACGATCACTCGGCGGTTTGTCACGTAACTTTACGGCCTTGCTTTCAATTTTCTGAAAAATCTGTATGATACGACGGTTTTCAAGATAAACCTGATCTTCAAGAAAACGCCGTAACTGCTGCGAAAGCCGCGCCACCGTTCGCTGCGTCGTCTCACCGGCATCGAACCAGTCATAATGAATGCGTTTCAGACGTAAATCAGGTTTCAGCTCTTTTATCGCTTCCATTTCAAATACCTGATCAAGAAGATTACCAAATTCTTCCCGACGACGTGAAGACATTATGAATTCCCAGAACGCCCGAAAACTTCTTCCCTGGTCTGTGTCGGCAATGGCGTCGCGGGCTCCGAAAACCTTAGCGAGCAACTCGCCTTTGCGGCCTTCCCATTCGGCTATTTGAACACGAATCTGTCTGTCGAGCTGACGAAAGTTATGCTCTACTTCGCGAAAATCGCCAAGCAGACTGCGCGCCAGCATACTGACCTGCTGAAATCGATCTTTTAAAGATGTATTATCGAGAACATTTACTTCTCCAGCCTGAAGCCGTAATATCTGAGAATCAATTTCGGCCCGGCGTTTTTCAAGCTCATGAATTCTGGTTTCGGCGCTGGTTTCGGTTCCGGCAACAATCTGCTGCAATAAATCAAAAACAGTTCTCAGTCTTGACTCAGTACCGATAAATGAACTGCCGGAAAGGCTGTCAAGCCAGCGAACCGCTTTTTCCGCGGCCGAGGTAAGGTCGAAATGTGGCTCATCAGATGAATTGGGGTAAAATTTGCGAAGCCAGCCTTTCTCGTCGCTTGTCCAGTCGTTTAGATACTGTCTGGCGGATTTTGGAAACGCTTCTGCCCCGAGAACCTCGCGCAACTGGAAAAGTTCGTCTTCCAGTTTTGCCTCCATCTCGCTTTGAGAAAGGGTTCTGATATTCGGAGCAATAAACTCACGATAAAAAAAGCTGATCACAAGGGGAGCATGGTCTGCTCTGAGCAATTGCCAGGTTGCATCTGTCTGCCTGAGATTAACAAGGTGAAAATAGTCCAAAATCAGCCGCCTTTGCCGATTTCGCTTTGCCAGGCCCTGAAAAAGCGCTGCATTTCTACTAAACCTGAAGAAACGCGGAGTGAAGAAAATTTCAATCCGAGCTCGAGCATGGCATCAACAGTTTCATAATCATATTCGGTATTCTGCAGTTCCTGGTTTTTTACGCGCTCAAGTGCCTCAGTGGCATATTTCCACTGGGTTACTATTTTTTCTGATTCAGATCTGGCTTTATCGTTTTGCGGCTTCATAAGTACATTATCTCTCAAGAATCTTGCGGGCCCGCAAAAGTATTTCGGGTTCCGCTTTCAATTCAGACAGTTCGGCAAGGTGCTCAAGAATGCGTTCCGTATTCAGTCTGCCTTTTTGCCTGACAGCAATTGATTCGGCATCGAGCCAGTCTTTTGGCCTTGCTGCAAACGCCTTCATGATAAACAGATCGTCTGCGCTGCAAACTGGCAGAGAGCAATTTTCACCGAAATCAAACATTACTGCATTTGCCATCATTTCTGCTTCAAATGGCAGGGCGGCGAATGTTACATCTATCGAAACCCCGTTGCTGCCAGTAATCAGCAAAACACGATTGGCGACAGCAAAATTCAAAGCATCAGAAATCCGACTCGAAAATTTATTCAGAAGAATCTCTGCAATCTGGCGTTCTTCGCCAAAGTTCGTTAAAACCGCGATATCCGCATCCTGAGTAAAACGGATTTCGCCCCAGCGAATTACCGCCAGCCCACCAATAACGCAAAACACGCGATTATGAGCTGACAGAAAATCACAAACCTCTTTTGCAGCAGCGAAGAGTTTATTCACGTTTCAGGCACCTTTCCAGATCAATAATATTATACCATCCCCCATGTGGAAAGGCTATTCCCGGGCATTTTAAAAATTTGGCAATTTGGTATTGGATCAGTATAATTGCTGCATGCAGATTTTTAAGCGAAATCTTTGGTGTAGAAAGTGCCTGATCGGCCTGCTGCTGACTGTCGGCATTGTTGCTGCTGTTCCGCAGGGTTTTTGCGCCGATGCAACTGCTGAAAGCGAAAAAGGATATCTGATACAGCAACTCTCGGGCATGGCCCGGTTTGAGAGTCTGCAATCGGTGACAGAAACTTCTGAGACCAGAACCGCCGAAATCATCAATGGCTTTATTGCCGCCACCGAAGATCAGGCAGTCGATGAAGAAATAATGGCAGGCCGCCTGACAGCCTTCACCAGACTGGCCTTTGCGGCAGAGTCCGAAGACAACTTTGCCTTCAACGGGTTACTTAAGGTGCTGCAGATTTCTGGTCGCATGCAGTTTCAGAAAGCTGATGCAACCGCTGCCGGGTCTTTTGAAAAATATTTTTCCGGTCATGTAAAAGAAGCAATCACGGTTAACCGCGAAAGGTCAAAGTTCTATGCCGACCTTTCTAACGGCGAAACAAAAGGGTTATCAAAGCTTTACACCAGCATGGAATACGCCCTGCTGCCGGTCTCTGCGATTTTTGACCGCTGGGGCCGCCATCTTAATCTGCAGGGCATTCCGGTTCTGGTAAATGATTTCGTGCCAATGAGCGCCATAAAACCGGCCGCCACCAAACCTCTCAACACCGGTGCCCTCGACCGCGATGGCCGAAAAGTCTTCAGAAAAACGCTCGACGCTTTTCAGAGCCGGGTTTTTGCAGCCGCTTCGCGCAAAGACTTTCTGCAGGTGCAGATGGCAGCCATTGAAGCACTGACCAGCCTGCGCCAGCTTGAAGCGAGGTATGTGTGCAACCTGGCCCTGAGCGTGCATTTTGTCGAATCGATCGGCCTCGCCGGCCGCAATGCCGATAATCTGAGCCGCAGTTTCGCCGGCCGTTCAGATAATTTCTACCGTGCCTTCATCATCGCCCAGAACGCCGGAGTTAAAATGTTTTCGATCATCGACATCAAAGCCCAGCGTTTTCATGGGCAGGGCATCGGCATCATAGTCAACGACCTGCCGGCGATTCCTTTTCCTTGAGCATAAAATAACTTTCAAAAAAAATGCCAGACCAGCAACCAGGTTTACTCCGACCTCAGCCCCGCAGCAGCAGCATAATTTTTCATCACTCCCGGCTTCTATTTATGGGACTGATATTTTTTCAGCTGTGCCTTACTTCTGCGGCGACAGCAAGAGCAGGCGGAGGCTCTTTTTATCATAGCCAGCAGGCCGAATCGCAAGATTATCAAAGCGCTCCGACAAACCAGGTT
>JAKQKW010000422.1 GCA_029560455.1 Candidatus Rifleibacteriota bacterium | reverse complement strand
TGAGAACCGCGCTGATGAGCTTCCATCAGCAGCTGATTCTCAAATTCGTTCATGCTGATATCGGCAAGCTCAAGGGCCAGTTGTGATGCAACGGCTCCGGCAGAAGGTGCTTCGGGAGCTGCAGCTTTGACTTCGACCGGCGCTATTGTTTTGGCCTCGACTCTGGCTGCTGCGCTTTTGCTTTTCGGTGCCTCAGACAACTTGGCTATGATGGCATTGATATCGACGTTTGAATCTGTAGCCTCAATGCTGTCGTTTACCAGAATACGCAATACATCGAAAGTCTCGAAGAGAACGTCGATGATTATGGTTGTTACTTCAGCCTGATGGGTGCGCAGCTGATCGAGAACATTTTCCATTTCATGGGTAAGATGAGCTACTTTTTCAAAACCCATGGTGGCCGACATCCCCTTGAGGGTGTGGGCCGCCCGGAAAATTTCACCAACAGCTTCAAGATTGCTCGGGTCCTGTTCAAGGGCAAGCAGAAACTTGTCCATCAGGTCGAGGTTCTCTCGCGAACCGTCGACATACATCCCCATATATTGGGAAAGATCTATGTCCATCAAATGCCTCGGCAATAGCTAACGATTAATAAAAGCATGCTGCAACAAAGAAACAATTATACAGTAAATCGGTCGAAATGGGAAAAATAATTATTGCCGACCCGAAACTGTCAGGCACTTTTCACAGATGCGCGAACATTCGGTTGTTAAAAAAATCGAACCCGGCCGGCCTGAAGTCGTCGGGAACCTTCTGCCCGTTGGTTATGTAGGCCAGCGATTTGCCGGTTTTGAAAAGTACCGCCAGCAACGGCCCAATATTGTTCGTTTCATCGACTTTTGTAAAAATAAGGTGTTCAAAGCCAACTTTACCGAAGCATCTTATGGTGTCGAGCATATCGACATATTTGGTTGTGGCTGACAGCACCAGATATCTTGATGCCGATGGAAGCCGGTCGATGAAGCTTCGCAGTTCGCAGAGTTCCTGGGTGTCTTTCTGACAGCGGCCGGCAGTGTCGACGATAATCAGGCTTTTATCGAAATGGCGCTCGAGTGCAGTATCGACATCTTCAGGTTTATAGAGAACCTCCATGTCGACATCGATGATCTGAGCATAATGCTGCAGCTGTTCTGTGGCACCAATTCGGTAGGTATCCATGGTAAACAGGGCCACTGAATTTTTAAACTTGTCGCTCAGGCCATACGCCGCCGCAAGTTTGGCGATGGTCGTGGTCTTGCCGACTCCGGTCGGGCCGATCAGAACGACGATGCTTGGCCCGGTGGTTTCACGCATATTGATTTCTGAAGAAAATTTGAGTTTTTGTTCAAGCCAGTTGGTTGTAGCTCTTATTGCCTCGTCAGGAACACGAAGAGCATTGCCGGAAAGTTGATGGCGCAGGTTTGAGACGAGGTCGTCTGCCACTTCGATCGGGGTTTCCATCGCCAGCAGGCCTTTTTTGACCTCATACAGCCCCTTTGGAAGATCGGGGGTTTCCCGTTCGAGAACCTTATCTGTATCGATATTCATTTTCTGCAGAGCTGACAGCAGGTGCTCCATTCGAGATTCCATGTCGGCCAGCATTTTGGCCATTCTGGCGGTATCCGGCATGCCCGCAGGGATTGAATACTGACAGGAAGTGCTGTCCTGTTCATGGTCGCGCCCGAAAGAAGCAGCTGGTGGTCGACTGTTAACCGTTGTCTGCCTTGCAGGACCCTGCGTGGTGTTGGCAATTCGGTCGATCCTGGTTCTTTCGCTCTTGACTGCCTGAATTTGCGAGAGCAGGTCATTGATCTGTTCGGTTTCAAGACCTTTCTCCTGAAAGAGTTTCTGAGAGCGGGGTTCACTGTTGCCTTCCTGGTTTGAACGCAGGCCGTTGACGCTCCTGGTTTCGTGGGTCGGCCTGATCGTCTGCTGCTGAATCTGAGCGTAGCTGTTGAGTCCCTGTTTGTCGACAACAGGCAATACTGCCTGAACCGGTCGGGCAGCAGGTGCAACCGGTTTTGTCGCTGCAACCGCCGGAGTTCTTATTGCCGGTTTTTCTGCGCTCTTGTCATTCTCGTTGAAACTGGAAAAAACTGTTCGTGGCAGTGAAACCTCGACCGAAGGAAGTGGCCTTGAAGGGGCTTCTATGGATTTTCTGGCGGCTTTCTGGGGGTCGTGAATTCCGACTGTCAATTCAACAAGTTCTTTATGGCCAAAGCCCAGGTAAATCGGGTGTTTGACGCGCCTTGTCGATATAATTTCGAAATTGCCTTTGCCGAACTTGCTTTCAGCCTTCAGATTGGCTTCAAAAAAGGTGTCGCCAACAACTTTGTCATAGCTTTGATAACTCATTGCTGTGCTGAACCTCCTTTGAACAATTTTGCCAGTCTGGTAAAAAATCCTTCGCCACCGCTGTCCGGTAAATTTTCCGGGACTTCGTAAAAAGACTGTGAAACAATCCGGCGCAAACCTGTCGCTGCCGGCGACATAGGTGAAAACAACATCAGTGGTGTCTGCTGGCGCACCGCGATGTGCATATTGCGGTCCTGGGGGAGGTTGCCGAGGTGGTGCACAGTGAAGCCGAGGAATTCGCCAGCAACGCGTGCAAGGCGGGCATGCACCTGGCTGCCCTCTTCGTCGCTGTCAACACGGTTGACCAGCACCGACACATGACTTTCCGGGCGCCGATTGCTGATGATCTTGATGATGCCGTAAGCGTCTGCAAGTGCGGTTGGTTCTGAGGTTGTAATGACAACAATCTGGTCGGCAGCCTGGCAGAAGGAAATCACACTGCCGCTGATTCCGGCGCCGGTATCGATGAGCAGAAAATCGGCCTTGTCTTCAAGAAAGCGCAGCTGGTTAAACAGTCTCTGGGCCTTTTCATTTTCGATGTCAGCAAGTTCTGAAACTCCGGAACCACCAGCAATGATCTGAATGCCATGCGGTCCCTGCACCATGACTTCGTCAAGATTCATGTCACCGTTGATTACGTCCATCAGGCTGTTGCGGGGTCTGATTCCAAAAACCACATCGATGTTTGCGAGGCCAAGATCGGCATCGAGAATAATGACCCGCTGCCCGGCCTGGGCCAGACAGATCGCCATGTTGGCCACCAGACTGGTTTTGCCAACGCCCCCCTTGCCGGAAGTGACGGTAATGGTTCTGGCGATTTTTTCGCCGGCTTTCCGTGGCGTCCGGGCTTCAAGGCGCTTGAAGACAAATGGCTGAATTTCTTTGCGGGTTTCAGCGATAATTGCCTCAATCGGCTTGATAATAGGTTCGTTCATCGTTTTCAGATCATCCCCGGCAGCTGATAGATTAAGCCCTCGCTCAGGCAATAGAGAAAGTCTCTTGAAGCGCTTTCGACAGCGGAAATTCTACTTCTCAGGCCTGGCTCATTTTCGGGTGGGAGGTAGGTGCAGTTAGAAAGTACCATTCCGGCAGTTACAAGGTCAAGCGCCAAAAATTGTTTTGCAACAATTTTTATTCTGTTGCTGGAACTCTCTTCTGGAGCCGACTTTGGCCCCAGAAAGTCGAGCAGTCCGATTGGTGAAAAATATCCCGAAAGGTGGATGCTCTTTACCGTTTCGTAACAGCGCAGAATCGCATCCGGGTGCGGGGGCACCATTATGCACACCGCATCAGTTGCGTGCAGAATGGCGGCGCAGGCATTCAGTTCGTTGGCGCGAATGCTTATCCAGACCTCAGAAGAGCTTTTCAGACTGCGGATGGCATGTCTGAGAAACCCGGCTTTTTCTTCGAAGCTCATGTGTGGCAGATCGGCAAAATCAGGTTGCTGCGGGAAAATTGTCAGTGGTGTCAGCCCGGCATTTATTCTCACCGGAACCGGATAGCGCAGCTTGATCTGCGTCTGTGGAATTGAATTCTTGCCGATCAGGCCGGCCTGGTCCCAGAAACAGGCTCTTGGTGAAAACTGCATGATTGCAGATATCCAGCTCTGAACGGGCGGAAACTGTGCATCTGGCATATCCGGTATTACCAGAGCTACCGATGAAAATGGCGATGGCCGAACTATGCCTGCAAGAAAGCTTTCTGCCGTTTCCGGTGCCCGGTTGGCCGCATTCTTGTCGGCTATTTCCTTGAGTCGTCGCAGCGATGATGCCTGATCATTCATGGTTTTGCTCTGATTTTTACAGTGAGATTAATCCGATGGATTCGAGTTTGACTGAAGTTGGTATTTCCTGATATGCCAGAACCGTGAGTCTTGGTGCAATTCGCTCTGTGAGCCTTTTTATGCTGAGTCGCAGGGCAGAGCTGCAGAGAATGATCGGGTGGTAGCCGAGATTCATGACTTCTTCAATTTTTGCCCTGATCTTTTCGAGAAGCTTCGAAGCAGAGCCAGGGTCAAGAGCCAGATTGGTGCTGCCGTCGATTTTCTGCAGGGCATTTCCAAGCATTTGCTCGAGAGTCGGGTTTAACGACAGAACTTTAAGGGCGCCATTCTGGTCGATCAGAGGCTTGCATATGTGGCGCGCAAGGCCCTGTCTGGCGATTTCGGTGAGGGTGTCAACTTCATTTATGCCCTTGCAGTCTGCCAGAGATTCAAGAATGTTAACCATGTGTCTGATCGAAACACCCTCTTTAAGCAGATTCTGCAGAACCTTGAGCAGGGTTGAATGATTGACCACATTCGGAATAACTTCGTCGTGCACCAGCGGGTAGGTCTGCTTGACGTTGTCGAGCAGCTGCTGCAGTTCCTGGCGACCCAGAATTTCCTGGGCGTTTTTGCGGATTACTTCGGTCAGATGAGTTGCAATGACAGTCGACGGATCAACGACTGTGTAACCGGCCATTTCAGCTCGGTCGCGCAGCGAGTTCTGCACCCAGATTGCCGGCAGCCCGAAGGCAGGTTCTTCTACCTCGATGCCGTTTACCTTGCTGGTTACATTGTCGGTAACCATCGCAAGATAGTGATCAGGCAGAATTTCATAGGTGGCGAATTCACTGCCCTTTATTTTAAACACATATGATGACGGGTGCAGTTGAATGTTGTCGCGAATGCGTATCGGGGGCACGACCAGGCCGAGGTCAATCGCAATCTGTCTGCGGATGAGAGTTATGCGATTCAGCAGGTCGCCACCCTGGTTGGCGTCGACGAGCGGAATCAGGTTGTAGCCGATTTCGAGCTCGAGCGGATCGACTGAAAGCAGCGATGAAACATCTTCAGGGCCAGGTGCCGATGACTTTTCTTCGGCTTTTTTGCTCTCAATTTCTTTCTGGGCAACTTCTTCATCGGTTTTCTGAGTTACATAGGCCATTACCCCGAATACGGTTGAGAGGAAAAAGAAGCTGATCTTCGGCAGACCCGGGACCATGCCAAGAAACGCCAGCAGTGCCGAAGCAATCCCAAGTACTTTGGGGTTACTCAACAACTGTTTGCTGACATCATGGCCCATGGTTGAGTCGGAACTGGCGCGGGTAACGACGATACCGGTCGCGGTTGCAACCAGCAGTGCGGGAATCTGAGTCACCAGGCCGTCGCCGACGGTAAAGAGCGCATAGGCCGCCAGAGCGTCGGCAGCACCTTCTCCGCGTTGAAAGACGCCGATGACCAGGCCGCCCAAAAGATTGATAACTGTGATGATAATACCGGCAATGGCATCGTTTTTGACGAATTTACTCGCGCCGTCCATGGCCCCGTAAAAATCGGCTTCACGTGACAGGTTGAGACGTCGGCGGGTTGCTTCTTCCTGGTCGATTGCACCGGCGTTAAGGTCGGCGTCGATCGCCATGCCCTTGATTGGCATTGCATCGAGAGTGAATCGGGCTGCAACTTCTGCTACACGCTCGGCACCTTTGGTGATGACGATGAACTGAATGAGAACAAGAATCAGAAAGACGACGAAGCCAACGACGTAATTGCCGCCGACAACAAAGTTACCAAAAGCCTTGATGATATCGATTGTCGAACCCTGACCCGAAAGAATCAGACGGGTCGAACTGACGTTTAGTGATAATCTGAAAAGCGTTGTGATCAGCAGCAGACTCGGAAATGCTGAAAACTGCAGAGCTTCTTTGTTGTAAATCGATACCAGCAGAATAATCAAAGAAATGGCGATGTTCAGAGTCAGAAAAACGTCGAGAATCACAGACGGCAGAGGCACAACCATCATGATTACGATCAGAACGACGCCAAAGGCAAAAATTATGTCTTTTCTCTGCAGCAGATCTGCAAAGGGCACGTTACTCATTATTCCTTCGTTTGCCACATCTGTCTCCAGAAAAATTCTACACTATGCACCGCTTGCCCGAATGTTCAAGGTTTTATACTCGCCGGTGTCATGCACCTGCAGACTGGTTTTTAAGGCGGTGAACCTGCATCAGAACTTCGACCACAGCCTGATAAAGTTCGGGGGGTATCGCGTCACCTATTTCTAACATTTTATACATCTGCCGTGCAAGATGTTTATTTTCGATTACGGGAATCTTGTGTTCAACCGCGATTTCCTTGATTCTGCGGGCAATCTGGCCGGCACCCATCGCCACAACTTTCGGTGCATCATCTTCGCCCTGAACATACTTTAGTGCACAGGCAATATGGGTCGGGTTGGTAACGACGACGGTCGCCTTGGGCACCTCGTCCATCATACGACGACTGGCCGCCTGGCGCTGACGCTCGCGGATCTTCTGCTTGACCTTCGGGTCCCCTTCGCGCTGTTTGTATTCTTCTTTAACTTCTTCTTTTGACATTCTGATGTTTTCTTCGTGACGCCACTTCTGAAAGGCCCAGTCAGCAAAGGCAAGCGCCATGAGAATCAGAATGATCTTGATCGCCATGGCAAAAATAAGCTTCAGAATTATTATAATTGCCGGCACCGGCTCGACCTGAATCATCCGCATGAGAAACGGGAACTGGTCTCTTATGGTGGTATAAGGAATGTAAGCGACGATGAGAATCTTAAGAATTGATTTAACCAGTTCTGCAACCAGTTTCCACGAAAATATATTCTGAATGCCGGAAATGGGGTTCATCCTGTCTATATCAGGCATCAAAGGGCCAAGTCTGAAAAGGAAGCCGGTTTGCACAAGATTTGACACAATTGCGCTGATCATTATTGCAAACATGAATGGTGCCATAGTTTGAAGCAGCACCAGGAGAAACTGGTTGAGCAGAAGTAAAGTATCTGGAAGAGTAAGGCCCGAAAAAATGGCGTGCGAAAAGGTATAGCGCATATATTCGCCGCACCTGCCAAAAAGCTCGTCACCGTAGTATCTGAGCATGAGAAAACCTACGAGAAGAACCAGAACTGAGCTTAAATCCTGTGATTTCGGAACATTGCCACGGTCGATTGCATCCTGTCTGCGCTTTTCGGTGGCCGGTTCAGTTTTTTCACCCGCGAACATCTGCAGGTCGAAGGGGCGGCCAGAAAAACTAAGGAGTTGCGGCTTGGATTCGTATTGTTTCATGTCATCCGGCTCAGCAGCAGATAGACTTTTTCGAGACTCAGGTTCAGAAGAAATTTGGTGATATCCTCAAGAAATGGCATCATCACCATCATTACTGCCAGACCGCCGATGATTTTCAACGAAAATCCGAGCTGAAAAATATTCATTTTCGGAACGGTGCGGGCAATGATACCCAGTGCCACGTCGCCGAACAGAATAACCGCAACGACCGGCATCGAAATCTGCAGGCCGCAGATGAAAATCATGCGGCTGTAAAGTATTATTTCTTCAACAATACTCCCACTGAGCATCATTCCGGCAAGAGGCACCATGTCGAAACTTTTGAAAAAAGCTTCAAGAATTACCAGGTGCCCCCCGATCATGAGAAAAATCATGGTTCCGGAGAGCTGAAAAAACTCTGAGACGATGCCAAGGCCCTGGTTGGAACTTGGATCAGCAACCTGAACAAATGAAAAGCCTACCTGCATACCGACTATTCCGCCGGCGAGTCGCAGAATGCCGCTGACGATCATTACCATAAAGCCGAGCGAAAACCCGAGGGCGAGTTCTTTTATTGCCATTACGCCATATTCTGGGACACTTAATTGCGGCAGGGTCTGAGTTTGTATGAGATGCGGCAGAATGATCAGGGCGCACAGTGCTGAAAGACCCGCTTTAACACGCATCGGAATGAAAGATTCGGCAAAAACCGGAGTGTTGATAAAAAAGCCGCTGAAACGCACGAGACCAATAAGAAACAGGCCAACAGCGTTGAGAAAAGCGGCTTCGGTCATTACTCAGTTACCGGGCGAATGTCTGCAACTGCCCAAGCAGCTGAATGGTGAACTGCATGAGGCGGGCCAGCATCCATGGGGCAAGCCAGATCATGGCCAGACCGGTCAAAAGCAGCTTGGGGATAAAAGTCAGGCTCTGCTCCTGAATCGAGGTTGCAGTTTGAACGATGCTTATCAGAACCCCGACGATCATGCCGAGCAGAAGAATTGGCGAAGAAAGCAGCAGGCAGAGAAAAAAGGTCTGCTCAAAAAGCTTCAGTAGATCAAATTCGGTCATGCGTTACCGCCAAAACTCAGAACTATTGATCTTATGACAAGATTCCAGCCATCAACCATGACAAAAAGGAGAATTTTGAATGGCAGCGAGATCATTACCGGCGGCAGCATCATCATACCCATTGACATGAGGATACTGGCAACGATCATGTCAATTACCAGGAATGGCAGATAGATTACCACGCCCATCTGAAAAGCTGTTCTCAGTTCACTGGTTATAAATGCCGGAATCAGGCTGAGGGTGCTGAGGTCATCGCGGGTCTCTGGTTTGGGCCCGTTTTCCATGCCGGCAAAGAGAGCCAGATCGGTTTTGCGCGTGTGTTTGAACATGAAGTCGCGCACTGGTGTAATCGCCTGATTGTAAGCTTCGACATAATTTATGTCGCGGTCGATATAGGGTTTGAAACTTTTCTGGTAAATCTGGTCGATAACCGGCGACATCGTGAAAAAGGTGATGAAAAGGGCCAGACCGATGAGAATCTGGTTGCTTGGTTCCTGTTGCGTGCCAAGTGCCCGGCGCACGAAACTCAGAACGATAAGAGTGCGGGTAAAGCTTGTAAGCATTATCAGAATCGACGGGGCCAGACTCAGAATCGTCAGAAGTATGAGAACCTGAAGGCCGGTGCCAAGCTGACTGCGTTCGCGTGACGGGTCGATCTGAATACTGATCGCCGGAATCGGAAATGGCGTTGATTGCCGCTCAATACGGTCGATGCGGGTTGAGTCATCGAGGTTGACGCGTGCACGCCCGGGGTCTGGTTGTTGCGCGTGGCCAACACATGTAATGCCTGCCAACAGCAGCAAAACCATAAAAAAACGTACGCACGCTACCCACTTGGTTCTTATTGATAACTGGTGCATTCTGCTCATGGAAGCAATTTGAAATTTTTTCAGGGCACAGCTTCGCCTGTTAATTTATACAATATGGTGCCCCGATGTGCAAGACGCAAATAAAAAAATCAGGGCAAATGTATTAAACTTCTTTAGCCTATTCGTTTGGGTTGTCGTCGTTGCTGCGCTTGTGCAGCATTGCATTGAGCTTTTTCAGCCGGTCTTCCTGGCGGAATCGGTGCAGATTGTCACTTTCTTCGGGTTCATCTGCTTTTTTGGTATTTTCAGCCTGCGGTTGCATCGGTTCTTCGTTTTTGCGGCTCAAATAGGCGAAGAGCTTTTCGATTCCAGGTGATGGCTGATCGTTCTGCAGGCGCAGGGCGTCGAGTGTGTCTTTGTCAGTGAGTTCTCCAAGCAGGTTGATGTTCGACTCGGTGACGCCAAGAATCAATACTTTGCCCATGACGTCGACAAGATAGATCATTCTTTTGTTGTCAAGGGGCAGGATTCCGAGAATTTTCCCGAAAACGTTACCGCCAATGCCCGCCTTTTTCTGAATGAACCACGAGATTCCGAATGCCAGAAGAATGACGGCAAAAAGCGATGAAAGAATTCTCAGAGAAGTGCCCATTGGGTCTGAATCGGGAAAAAGCGGCATCGAGGCCGGTTGCAGGTCGAGAAAAAGCGGGGTGGGGCTTGCGGTTGCTGAAAAAGTTGCCGGCCCAGAAAACAAACCGTCGCCACTGGTGGCGACGGGCTGAGACTGTGCCGTCATGCAGATTAACAGAAAAACTGTTAAAGCTGCTTTTATTAAGTTGCTGATCACGCAAAAATCGGGCCGGGCATGGGCATCGGTTTACCTGAGGGCTTTTTGAACCGCTTCAATAACGCGATTTGGCTGAAACGGCTTTACGATAAAATCGCGGGCGCCTGCCTGGATCGCATCAATAACCATGGCCTGCTGGCCCATGGCGCTGCACATAATGATTCTGGCGGCCGGATCAAGCTTTTTGATGGCTTTTACGGCATCGATGCCGTTCATTTCCGGCATGGTAATGTCCATGGTCACCAGATCTGGTTTGAGCTTCTGATAAAGCTCGACCGCTTCTTTCCCTGTCTGCGCTTCGCCAAGAACTTCGTAGCCATTCTTGCTGAGAATGTCTTTGATCATCATGCGCATAAAGGCTGCGTCATCTACTATAAGAATTGTTTTCCCCATACGAAACGGAAGTCTCCTTAGAGAGCTTGTAATCTGTCTTGTGGATTGATAATGCTGGTAATTCTGACTGCGAAGTTTTCATCGATTACAACTACTTCACCTTTGGCAATCAGCTTGTTGTTAACAAATACCTCCACGGACTCGCCCGCAAGTTTATTTAACTCTACTACAGAACCTATACCCAATTCAAGAACATCTTTTATTAACATACGGGTTCTGCCTAATTCAACTGTTATTTGCAAAGGTACGTCGAGAAGCAGGTCGATATTCGACTGTAAACCGACGCCCATCGGCATTTGCAGCATGCCAAATTCTGCCGGTGAACCCTGCATCTGACCCGGCATGCCCATTCCGGGCATACCCATACCTGGCATACCCATACCTGGCATACCCATTCCCGGCATGCCCATACCTGGCATGCCCATGCCCGGCATACCCATACCTGGCATCCCCTGCATCTGGCCTGGCATACCCATACCCGGCATGCCCATTCCCGGCATACCCATTCCCGGCATGCCCATGCCGGGAATCCCTGGCATCTGGCCCGGCATGCCTGGCATTCCCGGCATCTGACCGGGAATTTGCCCCGGCATCTGTTGTGGCTGCTGCATGCCGCCCATGCTGGGTTGAGAACCCGCGCCCGGAGGCGGTGGAGCCGGTTTTGCTTTTTTGGGTGGTTCTTTTTCTGGTTTGGTAAGCTCTCCGGCCATCAATTCCGCAAACTTGGCAGGCAACATCTGCACCATTTCGGTTTCGGCAACATCGCCGATTTTGAGGCTGAAGCCAATGCGGAGAAAATTCGCAGTGGTGCTGAAATCTGGTAGAGCCGGAGGCCCATCGTTGTAATTAACCAGCAATACTTCGGGAGGCGAAATGTCGACCCTCTTTTTGAAAATTTCAGAAAGGGTGGTCGTGGTTTTGCCCATCATCTGATTCATCATCTCGCCGACCGCAGAAAGGTGCATCTCCTGAAATTCCGCACCGATACCGGCGCCGCCCATCATAAGATCGCCAATGACTGAAGAGATGCTTTTTTTGAGCATCAGGTATGAATTGCCGTCAAAGCCTTCGACATAAGCGATTTTGGCAATGACGAATTCTTCGCCGCCGCCTTCTGTAACCAGCTCGTCGAAGCTGACAACTCTAACCTGTTCGAGATTGATCTGAATTTCTTTGTTCAGAAGAATCTGGACAACCGAAGAGGTGGCACCAAGGGAGAGTTTGGCCACTTCTGAGAGGCGTTCGATCGCTTCCTGAGAAAAATTCGCTGAGGCACCACCAGAACCAGATGGTGCAGGCTTTGGTGGTTCTGCGGCAGGAGGGGGAGGGGCAGGTTCGTCTCCGGCAGCGCCTGCGTTGAGCAGTGCATTAATTTCTTCCTGCGTTAATATATCGCTCACGTTAACTCCTCCTCTTGACCGACAGGTTCAAGAACTTTGGTGATTGAAATGGCCATCTTTTTGCCTAGAATACCGGGTCGGCCATGGAATTTAACCAGATTGCCGACTCTGATGTTGAGATCATTTTTTAACAGCTGGTCAGTTATCAGAATGTCGCCGGGCTGAAGACCGAGAATATCCTGAAGGGTGACGACGGTTGAACCGAGTTCGGCAACCAGCGGCAGATGTACTGACTTAACCTGGTGACTTATCGAATCGACGTTCGTCTGGGCGGGTTCTTTGCGAACTGCCGCGAACCACGATGCTGCATTGAATTTGTGAACGATTGATTCAACCGTGTTATACGGAATACAAAGATTCATCATGCCTGTTACATCGTGAATCTTGATTTCAATACTGATTGAAACGACAACTTCGCTTGGTGGAACAATCTGGGCAAACTGAGGGTTAGATTCGACCAGTTCGATTACCGGCGCCAGGTCGATGATGTTGATCCAGGCTTCACGCAGGCGGTCGATAATGCCGGCCATGACTTTCTGCATGATCTGTCGCTCAACTTCGGTAAGCTGGCGGAGAATCCCCAGAGGTGTGCCGTTGCCGCCTAGCAGACGGTCGAGAATGGTGAATACAACATTGAGATTGATGTCTATAAGCGCTTTTCCGTCGAGGTTGTCAGAACGGAAAACCGTGATGAAAGTCGGGTTGTAAATAGATTGTATGAATTCTTCAAAAGTTCTCTGTTCGACCGAGACGATTGTGGCCTGGGCAAAAGCGCGAAGCCTGGTTGAAAGATCGGTGCCCACAAGTCTTACAAAGGCTTCATGAATCAGAGAGATTGTGTTCAGCTGCTCTTTGGAAAACTTGGTCTGGCGCTTGAAATCATATTTGCGTTCAACCTTGCCATCTTTTCGCTCTGCTGGCGCGGAAGAGCCAAGGCCCATACCGGGAGGCGGGTCACGCCTCGGGGCCCTGGTTTCGGCAGCAGGTTCGGCGAAAGCGGCAGCACCCGCTGCCGGTGCGGCGGGCGCCTCTTCTGCCACGGGACTGAGCGCCGAAAGTAGCGCATCAATCTCGTTCTGTGACAGGGTGTCTACCATTCAGTGACTCCAGACATCAGCAAATCATGGCCTTTCAGTTGATCAGAAATGTCGGAATGACAACCTGAATGATTCTACTTTCAGAAGTTGATTTTCCGAGAATACTGTTGAGTTCTCTTTCAATATCTTTATGAAGGAAACGGTCGATGAAATCTTCTTTGGCTCTCTGGATGTTAAGCTTCATCAGGATATTGATGATTTTGTCGCGCAGTTCAGCTTTGCGTTCTTCGAGCTCTTTTTCAAGATTGCCGATATAGCCGACTTCAACCTGGATTTTTATGTAGTGCAACTCTTCGTCGCGCGAAGTGGCAATGAATTCGCCGAGGTCAAAACGACCCATTTTGGGTGTAGAAGAAATCTGTTCCTGGGTGGGTGGGGGAGGGAGGGCACCGCCCGGCCCGGTCATTGCTTTTCTGGAAGTGACGTAAGCAATACCTACAACCGCCAGAACAATGATCAGAACGACCAGTATGATCAATACAACTTTTGTTTTAGACGACATAGACTGTAACCCTACCACGAGAAAAATAGCTGAGTCAATGCCCCGGCGCAAATTCTCAGCTTTTTCAGGTCAGCATTTTTCCTTTCCTTTTTTGGTTCTGCGAACCCTGACACCTCTGAAAAGTCGACTGCGATAAGCGATGATGCGCTTCAGAACCGTTTCGAGAGGTTCCGCTACCATGACCGTCTTGCCACTGATAAGAGTTATGACAGTGTCGGGGGTTGACTCGATCTGCTCAATAAGCTCAGCATTGAGAAAGAATGGCATGCCATTGATTCGCGACAGCTTGATCATGCAGTTTTGCCAACCCCCGTTCTGTGCTTATTCATATCAGCGCTTCAGATTCACTACTTCCTGAAGCAGTTCGTCAGATGTGGTGATTACACGTGAATTGGCCTGAAAGGCACGCTGTGTAATGATCATCGTGGTGAATTCTTCAGAGATGTCGACGTTACTCATTTCAAGAGAGGCCGGAACAATGACCCCGCGATCCATCATGCCGGGTTTGCCGACAACCGGCTGGCCTGAGTTGGGGGAGTATGAATACAGGTTTTTACCATTTTTCTCGAGACCGGCCGGGTTGTTGAAAGTGGTCAGTGCTACCTGGCCAATCGGCTGTTTCTGCCCGTTCGAATAAACGCCGCGGATGATACCGTCTTCTTCGAAATAGATCTGTTCAAGCAGGCCCATTTCATAACCATCCTGATACTCGGCTTTTGTTGAGAAATCTGAGTCGAACTGGGTGATCATGGTGGTTTTCAGATTGATTGACAACGGGTTGCTGCCTTCAGGCTGCAATTGGAAGTCGGGCACGTAAGACTTGCCTTCATCGATCTTGCCGTTTTTGAAGAAATACATTTTGCCTTCGCGGTTTTTGATCAGGGCATCATTGGCGCGTTCAAGATCTTCTTTGGTCGGCTCTTCCGGTTTTTCAATGCTGTTGGCCGGGTCTTTAAGCCAGGCGACAATTTCGGGATCATCGTCTGAGTATCTGACCTTGTATGACCATTCCATGGTTTCTGAGTTGGTGTGTTCCCATTCGGTCACCAGGCCATGTTTTGCACCAAGAGAGTCGTGAATGATGATGTTGGTTGAATGTCTTGCACCGCTGCTGACCGAGCCGTCGATCTTGAAGACTTCGCCATTGACGTTGGTTGAGAAAGTCAGCATGTTGGAAGATGGCTGCGGAACCATGATGTTGACTGAATCAGACGCACCTTTTTCTGCGTTGGTAGTCATTGTCATGCTTTCATTCGGCAGCCATGGATTGTTACCTTCGGTAAGTGTAAATGACAGGCCGCCGTAGTTGAAGTCGCTTATGGCAGCAGTGCCACGGTATTCGCCGGCAGTCAGCCCAAGCTGAGATTCACTGCCGTTGCCGGAAATGATCACGCGTTCACCAGAACCTGATTTGTTGCCGGTGATGACGAGCTGATCAGGGCTGCCGTCATTGTCGGTATCTGCAAACGATGCGGTGGCGGAAACATTTTCCTGAGCCAGTCTTGAGTTTATTTCGGCCAGAATGGCGCCGCGGGTATAAATCTGGTTGTTGCCGGCAACGATGTCGCTGAAATTAACCAGTGCCGATCTGCCATCTCGGTCAGTAATCGTGAAGCTCACGTCAGACGACGGATCCCAGATGTCGTTTTCAGGGTCATAGGCGGTGCTGAAAATCTGGGCATTGGTCGTATCGCTGAAGACTTCTGGTCTTGCTCCGCCTGTGCCGTTCTGAATGCCTTCAGTCAGACCGAGGTCAGCAAAATCACCAAAGGCGTTGGCTATCTGCAACTGCTTGTTACTGCCGGTTTCGTTGCTGACGACCTGAAACTTCTGGGTTATGGCATCATAGTAGGCTGTGGCTCTGACGCCGTTATTCTTCATTTCGGTGTTTATGCGATCGGTGATGTCGGAGGTCGAATAGGTTACACCGGCATCGAAAACTATGGTTGCTGAGCGGGGAGGCGTGAACTGGTTGTCGAGAATGTCGAACTGAGCGCCACCGGCTGGAGTCCAGTGGGTGCCGAATGCGACCGGAGTGCCTTCAAATCTTGCCTGTTCGCCGCCAAGGGTGCCGGCGCCGATAAAGCCGCGTTCAGAACCGACGACACGATATGAGGTTGCTCTGGTCGGATCGCCACCGTCAAAAATGATCTGAACGGTTTCGTCTTTTACTTCATTGCCTGAAACGGTTACGCCTGAACTGATGCCGTCGCCAGTATTGGCTACGGCGTTGACCGGCATGGTGGCTGAGCCAGGGCGCGGGTCTCCATCAGGATCATAGGTGAAGTAGGGATTTGCTACCGAAGAGGTTGCGCCGGCAGGTTCGACAGTACTTTCCACAACTTTTCCGTCGTCGTCGGTTTTAATGGTGCCGGTGGCAACGTTGCCTTCTGTATCGTCAATTGCTGACCAGATCCAGTTGTTGGCGTCGAGCTTCTTGAACTTGAACTGAAGGTTCTGAAAGTTGCCTTCGCTGTCTTTGAAAGTGAGCGTTTCAAGGCCGAATTCGATATCGCGCTCATTCGACCCGCTGTCAAGGTTACATGAATAGGTAATCTCGTTGGTCTGGTGCGCGTGTTTCTTCAGATACTTGGTAATATTGATATCGTAGGGCACGACACCGGTTTCTTTCATTTCCAGATTGCCGGTTTTCGGGTCCTGGGTTGAAAGCCAGCCCTGCATTTTGAAGCCGGTGTTGGTCATGACCATGTCGTAGTTGGGGTTGATGTTGAGGTTGCCGTCTCTGGTGTAATACAGATTGCCGTCGTAGCCCCTGGCAGAAAAGAAGCCGGAGCCTTCGATAGCAACGTCGGTCTGCTTGCCGGTGCCCTCGATCGCACCCTGGTCCATCAGCGTGTCAATAGCGGCTTTGCTGACGCCCAGACCAACCTGCATCGGGTTGAGTCCGCCGTAGTCACCGAAAGCCTGCTGGCCGTGTCTGAGTGTTTCTGAAAAGAGGTCCTGAAACATCACGCGACCACGTTTAAAGGCAGTGGTATTGACGTTCGCGATGTTGTTGCTCAGAACATCCATCTTGGTCTGATGCTGTTTGAGCCCCGTAACTCCCGTAAATAATGATCTGATCATAGCACAGATTCCTCTTTCATCGGCAGTGCCTGCCGTTCACCGCAGGGTCAGGTCCGTCGTCGCCCCCGGTAGCTCCATGAAAAGTGGAGCAGCCGACCGGGTGAAAAACCTCGCCTCATGCTGGTTTTTCATCCCGGCCAATCCGCTGGGATTGGCAAAGATCATCATTATTTTTTTTATGCCCCGCCCTCTGTCATTCAGGCGGTTGTGGCTTCCCCGGGAAGGGGTCCGGCCATTTATACTGGATTCGTTTTGCCGATTGATCTTCGCGTTTTCCCGTCCGTTTGCTTCCTTATTTCGCTTTTTCAGCCATCTGGTCTCATTATTTTATTGCGCTCCTTATCCATACTTCATATTTACGCTGTCAATGTTCGTTACAATTCCGTCGCGCATTTCATCAATTCCCATAGCAGTAACCAGGGTGCGGCTCGGAACATTCACGACGAAGGCGCCTTCTCTGGTCAGAACCAGCGAATCGCGGGCTCCCTTGGCTTCAAGCTCGGTAAATGCCCGTTTAAGAGAATTTTCGAGGCCTGCATCCATCGTAATGTTTCTTTCGCTGAGGCGCTTCTGGGCATGGGCACTGATGCGGAACTGACTGTTCTCAGGGGCCTGAATTGCCTGCTGGAAAAGACTGTCGAAGCTTGTTGAGCTCTGCCGAGTGGCAGCTGCTGCCGGCCTGGCGGTCTGAATTCCTGTCAGCTGTGGCCCTCGCGGTCCAATCATCAGTCTGGGATCCATTATTTGCCTCGTGATACGATTAAGTTGTCAAATCTGCTCGTTCCCTGATGTTTCAGGCGCTGTAAACAGTCGGACTTACCAGCTGCACATCTTCAAGATTGAATGCTTTGTCGCCAACCTTGAGAAATGGCTTGCCATCTTTGAAGCCGACCATCTCGACCACGCCGGTCACCGATTCGTCCATATCGCTGGTTTGTGCGGTGACAGTCGTGCCAAGAAACATCATGGCCTGAGTGTGTGAGTTCGTCGAAAACGTCTTGATGAAGCTGTCGAGTGACTTGTTCATGTTCACCATCTGCTCGAGTGAGCTGAAGCTTGACATCTGGTTGATGAATTCCATGTCGTTCATGGGGTTCATCGGATCCTGATTTTTCAGCTGCTGAGTCAGAAGCTTCAGAAAGTCGTCTTTTCCAAGCTCGGATTTTGGAGTTCGAGTTGTCGTCAGATTCAACCCGCCCTCGGGAATGTTTACGGTTTCGATAGCCATTATTGCCTGCCTCCTATACCATCATGTCAACAGCCTGAATGTTCAATGCTGCCCGTCTCAGATTAGGTAGAACATTTTTCTTTATGATCGCTTCCGCATCCTGTCTGTTTCTTAATGCGTTGATACGACCGGATTTGCCTTTTCCACCTGACATCTGATTCTTATTACCTTCATCGGGATTTCTCGAAGAAATATCCACTGTAATTTCAGACAAATTTACTCCCTGGTTCAGAAGCTGCTCTTTGATCTGAGGAGCCAGTTCATCGAGTTTTGCTTTGGCCACGGAATTTTCTGCTGAAAGCCTCGCAGTTACGGTTCCATCCTTGGAAGTCAGCTCCATTTCAACTTTCCCAAGCTCCTTCTGGTCAAGTTCAAGATTGAGAATCTTGGTTCCGTCTTTTGTTTTGACGAACTCGGCTTTTTCCATCAGCTCAGCAAAGCTGGTGCTGGTCACGGGGATTGGCGCAGCAGCTTTGTTGATACTGTTCTGATTGCCGGTTGAACCGGACTGAAATGCAAAGCCATTGTTGGTTCCGCTGTTGCTGGAGCTGTTTGATGTCTGAACCGTTTTGCGAACGCTGTCGGCCGTATACACATTACTGTGGTTGTCGGCTTTTACGCTGCCTTCAGTTTGTTTCCCGTTCATGGCTGAAAGGAATTTTCTGGCAGCTTCCTCTACTACCTGCTTGAAGTCCGGTTGAGTCGCAGGCTGGTGGGTTGCCTGATTCTGACTGGTCACAGAAGTCTGGCCTGAAG
>JAKQKW010000047.1 GCA_029560455.1 Candidatus Rifleibacteriota bacterium | reverse complement strand
GCTTTTACGGTCGAAGAGGCGCAAAAGCTGCTCGCTGGCGCCACAACCCTCGAATACCTGGCAGAAGACGAAGCTGTGATTCGTGACAGCAGCGGTCGCAGAATCGGCCGCCTGCTGCATACGCAGCCTGTTTCGAAGCACATAACCGGCTACGGTTCTTATTTGCCGATCGTTATTGGCATCGATGCCGAAGACAAAATTACCGGTCTGCTGCTGCAGAAGAATGACGAGACGCCCGGTTTTGTTAAGCGTCTCGAAAAACTTGGTTTTTTTGCCTCCTGGAACGGCCAGCCCGCCAGCGAAGCAGTTAATCTGCCAGTGGATGCCGTCTCGCGGGCAACAATGACCAGCAGGGCAACTATTGAAAGTCTGCGCCTGCGTCTGGCTGAATATGTTAAGGTTGAGCAGATCAGGCGCCAGATTGATTATCGCGCTCTGGCCATCGAAGTGACCGCCTGGGTCTTTCTGCTACTGGCTTTTTCAGGCTGCTTTGCCCCCGCCCGTCTGGCAAAATACCGCAAAATCTATCTGTTTTTCGCTATTCTGGTGCCGGGCTTCATGCTTGGTCGCTTTTTCTCGGTTGAGTTGCTTTATAACTGGGTGATTAACGGCATCCCGTTGACAAGCCATTTGTTTATGGTCATTCTGGTAATGCTGGCGATAATCATACCTCTGTTTTCAGGCAGAGCCTGGTATTGCACCTGGTATTGCCCCTATGGCGCGGCTCAGGAACTGCTTGGTCATGCCTGCTCGAAGAAATTCGAACCAACCGGCCATACTGCCAGAATTGTGAGATATGTGCGCCCGGCTTTTTTGTTTGTGATAGCAATGCTTCTGATAACCGGCGTTCACATCAGTCTCAACAGTATCGAACCCTTTTCGGCCTTTATGTTTGCATCAGCTTCGCAGACGGTGCTGATACTGGCAGGCGTCTTTCTTGCCCTTTCTCTGATTATCAGAAGGCCATGGTGTAATTATTTCTGTCCTTCGGGGCAGATTGTCGAAATGTTGCGGGTCGGCATTGCCGACCATCAAGAAAAAACTGCAGACGGGGAGGCTAACGCAATGAAAATTCATGCAGTTCTTAACGTTCTTCTGGCGATTGCCATAATTATTCTTCTGATGTCGCCGGCTCGAATCGGCAATAATGGTGACTTCAAGCCGGCTCAAATGACAAAAGGTGAGGTTGATAAAATGCCAGATTCTTCGACTGTTTCAATTTCTCCAGCGGCTCCTGCTGCCAGTCAGGCAGTGTCTGTGGCGACCAATCCGACTCTTGCCACCATCTATGAGCGGAAAAGCGTGCGCAGCTTCACCGGCGAGCCCGTCAGTCGCGAAATGCTGACCGAGCTGGTCAAGGCCGGTATGGCGGCTCCGACTGCGCGAAACCGCCAGCCCTGGCAGTTTGTGGTAATCAGCGAAAAACCGGCAATGCTGTCTCTGGCGGAAAAGTTGCCCTATGCAAAAATGCTCGCCAGCGCTGGTGCCGCCATTGTTGTCTGTGGCGATCTCGAAATTGCCCGTGCCGGCGACACCGAGGGCATGTGGATGCTCGACTGCTCGGCGGCAACCCAGAATATTCTTCTGGCGGCCGAGAGTATGGGTCTTGGCGCTGTCTGGACCGCGGCTTTTCCTTATGCCGACCGCATTGCTGCGGTTAACGAAGTGATCAAACTGCCCGAATATGTCGTACCTTTGTGCGTAATTCCGGTTGGCAGACCGACCGGCAGCGATCGCCCGAAAGACAAGTGGAAACCAGAGAGGTTGCACTGGGAGCAATTTTCCCCGGCATCTGGGGCGACTGAAGTTAAGTGAAAACTGTTGGCATTTTATGTTAAAATTTATCTGCAGAAAAAATATCAGGGGAGCAAATATATATGACCTTTATCAAAGAAACGCTTGATCAGGCACAGGTAGTCAAGGTTACCGCCAGTATCTTTTTCGATGCGGTTCAGGATTTTGACGCAGCGATTCAGGAAGCAGAAGATACGGGCAAGAAGAAGGTTATTATAGACCTTACCGGGGTTGAGATGATCTGCAGTTCTGCGATCACTACTCTGGTAAAGCATCATATGAGCCTGCAGGGCAAAGGCGGCAAGCTTTTCGTTGTCGGCTGTAATGCCTCTGTAAAAAAGATTCTGCAACTGCTTGGCCTCGATAAGCTCATCGGTGTTGCTGACAGTGTTGATGCCGCTTTGCAGTAAAGTCGAGGAACCAGCATGTTAGCCATTAAAGATTTAACAGGCAATGATCTCGATGTAATTCTTCGTCACCTGATCAGACGTGAGGTTGAACGCGGCACTGTGCTGTTTGAAAAAGGTCAGAAGGCCACTTCGACTTTCTTTGTCGAGACCGGCAGCCTTAAGATTGTGGTTCGCAAGGCTAAAGACGGCCTTGACGACGTCATGCTCGGCGCTGTAAAACCCGGTGGTTTCTGCGGCGAAACGGCGCTGCTCGGTGATGAGACTTTTTACGAAGATACGGTGGTGGCACTTGAACCGTCGGTGGTTCTTGAACTGACAAAAGAAGGCCTGCAGAAAATCATGGCAACATCGATGACTGCCGGTACCAAACTGCTTCTTGGCATCAGCCGCAATATTCGCGAAGCTATCGCCATGCCGCAGACCCAGGAAAGTGCGCGCATCATCGCTTTCATTTCCCCGAAAGACGGTAAAGGGCGCACAACGGTGGCGACGCATCTGGCAAGGCATCTTGCCGCCTCCGGCAAGCGCGTGATTTATGTCGATGGTGACCTGCAGCTTGGTGATGCCTGTGTGCATTTCGGCATGAGCAATCAGCCGCATCTGGCGAGACTGATTCAGAACGAACCCCGCCTCGTTTTTGAAAATATCAGAAAGTATTTTCTCAGTGCGCAGGGAGTTCAGCTGCTGTCAAGCCCGCCGCAACCACAGGAAGCCGAGTTCGTCACCCGCTCGACCCTTAATCAGGTTATTCAGGAATGTGTTCGCAACTGCGATTACCTGATTCTCGATGTGCCCAGCCACATCGACGACATTTCGATAATGATGTGGGATCTTGCTGATCTGATGATTTTTGTCACCGTGGGTAGTCTGTCGGCAATGTCTCGCCTCAAGCGATTGTTGGCAACCCTGCAGCGTCTGAACTACCCGGCTGAGAAGTTTCTTTGCGTCTGCAACAAATATTCTGCCGATCAGGCCGAATACCTTGTTCACTACCGCAAACTTATGCCTTATCGTTGGCTGACCGTTGCCAATGGTCAGCGCGCTCTGAGTGAAGCCCAGCTTCGCGGCGCATCGGTATGGGAAGTTGACGCAGGCTGCGAAGCTGCAAAAGATATGCGCGCTTTCTGCGAAGAGATTCTCGGTAAGCCGCAGGCAACAGACAAGGGCGGCATCTTCAGCCGCATAAAATCAATGTTTGCCAGCTGACGAAACTTTTCAGAGAGGGGCTGCACATGCTCGAATTCAACCGGAAAAATAAAACAATCGACTGCGACCGTGCCGTTGATCTCGGCAACGGCGTCTGGTGGGTCGGGTTTCAGGATCGTGAGTCGGGTCTGCGCTGTAACCCTTATCTGATCGTTGATGACGACGAGGCAGTTCTCATCGATGGCGGCAGTCGGCCTGATTTTCCGGTGGTCATGATGAAGATTCTCGAAACCGGTCTCGATCCGAGAAAAATTTCGGCTCTGATTTACGATCATTATGACCC